>JARRQM010000442.1:0-4030 GCA_037381765.1 Kineosporiaceae bacterium | reverse complement strand
GTCGCCGAGGCCCTCGCCCTGGTCCGGGACTCGGCCCGGGACCTGCTCTCCCAGCTCAAGGCCGACCCGTACAGCACCGGGTCGGACGGTGCCCGGCAGCTCGCCCGGGCCTCGCTGACCGAGGTCTTCGAGGTGGTCGATCGGCTGCTCACACCAGCCGGGGCGGATCTGACGGACGGACCGGGCGGACGGGGCGGGCCGGACGGGCAGGACGGGCCGGACGGACCGGACCGTCCGGACGCGCTGGCTCCCCCGGGCAGGCCGGACGGCGGCGGTGCCGTGGCGGGCGGTCAGGACCCGGCCCGGGATGCCCGGGGTGCGGGGGGCCACGGCGGGAACGGCTCCGGGGGTGCGGCGGGGGAGACGGCGTCCGCCGTCGCCGAGCGCCAGGCCGCGGTATCTGACGTGACCTGGCTGTCCCGGAACACCCGGTCCGACGGGGGGACCCGGGTCGCCCTGCACGTGGCGCCCCTGTCGGTGGCCGGGCTGTTGCGTGAGCGCCTGTTCGCCACCCGCACCGTCGTGCTCACCTCGGCGACCCTGACTCCGGGAGGTGCGTTCGACACCACCGCCGCCTCCCTCGGCCTACCCCGCGCCGGAGCCGCCGACACCCCGGCGGGATGGCGGGGCCTGGACGTCGGCAGCCCGTTCGACTACCCGAAACAGGCGATCCTCTACGTGGCCCGGCACCTGCCCTCTCCGGGACGGGACGGGCTCAGCCCGGCTTTCCTCGACGAGCTCACCGACCTCGTGCGCGCCGCCGGCGGCCGCACCCTCGGCCTGTTCTCTTCCCGGCGGGCCGCCGAGCAGGCGACGGAGGAACTGCGGGAACGCCTCGACACCCCGGTGCTGTGCCAGGGCGAGGACATGACGGCGACCCTCGTCCGCCGGTTCGCCGGGGATGCGCAGACGAGCCTGTTCGGCACCTTGTCCCTGTGGCAGGGGGTTGACGTGCCGGGGCCGGCGTGTCAGCTCGTCGTCATTGACCGGATCCCGTTTCCCCGTCCCGATGATCCGCTCACCTCGGCCCGGCAGCTGGCGGTGAACCGGTCGGGGGGCAACGGGTTCATGGCCGTCGCCGCCCGGCACGCGGCGCTGCTGCTGGCCCAGGGCACCGGTCGGCTGATCCGTTCCGGGACGGACCGTGGGGTGGTCGCGGTCCTCGACTCGCGGCTGGCCACCGCCCGGTACGGGAGCTATCTGCGGGCGTCCCTGCCGCCGTTCTGGACGACCACCGACCGCGCGGTGGCATTGGATGCGTTGGGGCGTATCGACGTCGGTGCCGGGCCGTTGCGGCCGGTCGCCGAACCGGGCGCGCGGTCCGCGGCGTCCGACGCGGGGACGTGACCATGGGGGCGGCCATGGGCGCGGCCCGGAACCGGACCCAGGGCTGGAGCGGGGGACCTGGATCGGGGCCCGGTCCGGTGGGTGTGCAGGCCACGGACCGGTAAGTGGCCGTGGCCCCGGGGGACCGGGAACGGTGATGATCGGGAGATGACCAGTGACATCTCCGCGGCGCCCGCCACCCCGGCCAACGCCCCGGCTTCCGGTCCGGCCGCCACCCCGGGATCCGGTCCGGCCCGCATCCCGGGTACCCGCCCGGGCTCCGCTGCCCTGTCCCCGGCCGGCCTGGCAGCGCACTTTCCGTCCGTTCCTGGGTACCTCAACGCCGCGACGATGGGCCTTCCCCCGATCGAGGTGTCGGCCGCGCTCCGGGAATCCTTGTCCGCCTGGGAGACCGGGACCCTGCCTCCGGTAGCACTCGACGGGACGGTGAACGCGGCACGGGCGGCCTTCGCCCGCATCGTTGGGGTGCCCTCTTCCGAGGTTGCCGTGGGGTCGCAGGTGTCCGTCCTGGTCGGGACGGTCGCCACGGGGCTGCCGCCGGGCAGCGAGGTGCTCACCGTCGAGGGGGATTTCACGTCAGTGGTCTTCCCGTTCCTCGTCCAGGCCGGGCGCGGGGTCCGGGTCCGGCAGGTGCCCCTGGAACGGCTGGCCGAGGAGGTGCGGGAGGACACCTCCCTGATTGCCTACTCGCTGGTGCAGTCCGCTGACGGGCGGGTGGCCGATAGCGCCGCGATCGGCCGGGCCGCTGACCGGGTCGGGGCACTGACCTTGTGCGATACCAGTCAGGCCGTCGGTTGGCTGCCGGTCTCGGCCGGGGCCGCCGACATCACCGTGTGCGGCACCTACAAGTGGTTGTGTACGCCGCGCGGGGTGGCGTTCATGACCGTGGGGGCCCGGGCCGGGCAGTCCCTCACCCCGGTGAACGCCGGGTGGTACGCGGGGGAATGTACGGGCCACAGATGAACCTTGCTGCGGACGCCCGCCGGTTCGACGTGTCCCCGGCCTGGATGTGTTGGGCGGGGGCGGTTCCGGCGCTGGAACTGTTCGCCTCCGCCGATCCGGACGAGCTGTACCGGCACGGGACCGGTCTCGCGGACGGGTTCCGGGAGCGGCTCGGTCTCGCGCCGACCGGGTCGGCCATCGTCGCTCTCGACGACCCGGACGGTGTGCTGCGCGGCGTGCTCGACGCAGCGGGGTGCACGGTCGCGGGACGGGCCGGGCGGGTGCGTCTGTCCTTCCACGTGTGGAATGACGCCGCCGACGTGGACCGCGCCGCCGAGGCGTTGGCCGGGGTGTTTCCTCCGGCGCCGACGGCGCGCTGATGGTGCGTTGAGGGCGCGCTGACGGTGTTCCGGGGACCCGGTGTCGGGGTCAGACGCCGACGGCCACCCGGATGGCGGTACTGAGCTCACCGTAGGTGTGCAGGCCGTCGAAGAAGTCGTCGGGGAAGCGCACATCCAGGATGTTCTCGACATCGACGAGGACGGCGATCGCCGTCGCGTCGTCGATCAGGGTGTCCAGGTCGGTGTCTCCGCCGAGCAGGTCCGGTTCGATGTCCACATGCCGGGCGACCACGGCGCGCAGGGCACCATCGAGCTCCGCTGCGTTCATGGCTGGTGTCCTCCCAGATCGGGCCTGCAACGGCGACAGAGCCTAGCCCGATCCGCCGGGTCCCTGTCACATCCTCCGGAGCACGGCGACGACCCGGCCGAGCACGCTCGCCTCATCCCCGGGGATCGGCTGGTAGGCAGGGTTGTGCGGGAGCAACCAGACATGCCCGTCACGGCGTTTGAAGGTTTTCACCGTGGCCTCACCGTCGATCATGGCGGCGACGATGTCGCCGTTGTCGGCCACCGGCTGTTGCCGGACGACGACCCAGTCGCCGTCGCAGATGGCCGCCTCCACCATGGAGTCCCCGCTGACCTTGAGCAGGAACAGGGTGCCTTCGCCGACGAGCTGGCGGGGCAGCGGGAACACGTCCTCGACGGCTTGTTCGGCGAGGATCGGGCCACCGGCGGCGATCCGCCCGACGACCGGGACGTAGGAGGGTCCGGGGCGGGCGTCGAGAGCGTTGCCGTCCACCGGGATGACCGTCGGTGCGGGTTCCCGGGCCGGGCCGTGGTCGATCACCTCGATCGCCCGCGGACGGTTCGGATCGCGACGCAGGTGTCCCTTGCGTTCCAGGGTGCTGAGCTGGTGGGCCACGCTGCTCGGGCTGGTCAGTCCGACGGCTTCGCCGATCTCACGCATACTCGGCGGGTAGCCGCGCCGGTCCACGGCCTCGCGGATGGTGTCGAGGACGAGACGTTGCCGGGGGGTGAGACCGTCACCTCCCGCGGGACCGTCCGGCAGGGCACGGACCTGCCCGATCGTCGTTTCCGGCCCGGTGTCCCGACCGGCCGTGTCGTCCTCGCTACTCATCGGGGGCGCCTCCTCACACGTTCGTGGTCACACGCTAGAGGGTTCGCGACACGCTTTCAAACACGTGTTCGAAGATGTCTCGACTCCGCTCTGATCCGGTGGTAAAAATCGAGCATACGTTCGATCGAACATGAGTTCGATCCTCTCCGGATGGCGGAGGTGCGGGGTGGGCGCGAGAAGTGGTGCCGTGCGTTCGGAGGCGGGATGCCTGCGGCCGGTGGAGCCTTTGCGGGCGGATCGGCGAAGGGGGCGGCCGGGCGCG
>JARRQM010000441.1:0-3271 GCA_037381765.1 Kineosporiaceae bacterium | reverse complement strand
TCCGAGGAGTACCCGTGCCGCCGGGGCCACTCGGCGCCCGGGGGGAGGCGCCGGTGACCGGCCCGGATGGGCGTTCAGCGGGGTTCGGGGCCGGGCCCGGCCGGGGTAGGGGTTCGGGCCGGGACCGGGACGGGGTTAGAAGGCTTCCTCCGGAAGGTCCATCAGGGCGTTGTCGGTGGCCTCGGCGATCTGCCGTTCCGCGGACAGTTTCGGCAGTACCTGCCGGGTGAAGAACCCGGCCGCGGCGACCTTGCCCTGGTAGAACGCCCGGTCCGCGGCGGAGAGGGCGTCGGCCCCGGCGAGGCGGGCGGTGGCGAGCTCGGCCTGGCGGAGCAGCAGCCAGCAGGTGACGAGGTCACCGACGGCCATGAGTAGCCGCGTGGTGTTCTGACCGACCTTGTAGATGTTGCGGACGTCGCCGCCGTCGACCCGGGGGTCGGCCGCGAGTACGGCCCCGACCATGGTGGAGACCATCGCTTGGACGTCCTCCAATCCGCGGGCGAGCAGTTCCCGTTCGGTGGACAGCGCCTTGCCGTCGTCGGCCTTGGTGAACTCGCCGATCTGGGTGGCGAGGTGGGTGAGCGCGGCCCCGCGGTCCCGGACGATCTTGCGGAAGAAGAGGTCCATGCCCTGGATGGCCGTGGTCCCCTCGTACAGGGTGTCGATCTTGGCGTCCCGGACGTACTGCTCGATCGGGTAGTCCTGGAGGAACCCGGACCCGCCGAGGGTCTGCAGGCTCTCGGTGCCGAGCAGCACCCAGGAACGTTCCGAGCCGTAGCCCTTGACGACCGGCAGCAGGAGGTCGTTGAGGCTTTCGGCGGTTTCGTCGCGTTCCCCGCGGGCCGCGGCGATCGCGACCGCGTCCTGCTGGGCGGCGGTGAACAGGACGAGCGCGGGTAGCCCGAGGACAGGGTGGCGATCGCCTTGGTGCCGACCATCATCCGGGCGAACTCGATGATCCGGAACATCTGGGCGATGCCCTCGTGCACGTCACCGAGCAGGGTGCCGACCGCGGGGATGCCGTCGACCTCACCGAAACGGATCTCGCAGGTGGTGGAGACCTTGAGGCCCATCTTGTGCTCGACGTTGGTGACGAAGGCGCCGTTGCGCTCGCCGAGTTCCCCGGTGGCGAGGTCGACGTGGTACTTCGGGACGACGAACAGGGACAGGCCCTTCGTCCCCGGGCCGTGGCCTTCGGGGCGGGCCAGGACGTAGTGCACGATGTTGTCGTAGATGTCGGCGTCACCGGAGGTGATGAACCTCTTGACGCCGGTGATCTCCCACTGGCCGTCGGGACGCTGCACGGCCTTGGCCCGGCCGGCGCCGACGTCGGAACCGGCATCCGGTTCGGTGAGCACCATGGTCGCCCCCCAAGCCTTGTCGACCATGTGTTTGGCGAGCAGCTTCTGGTCCTCGGTGCCCAGGGTGTACAGCACCTTGGCGAAGGAGGCACCGGAGGAGTAGATGTGCACCGACGGGTTCGACCCGAGGACGAGTTCGGCGATCGCCCAGCGGACGCTCGGCGGGATCGGGGTGCCGCCGAGTTCGGTGGGGGCGTCGGTGCGCCACCACTCCCCGTCGAGGTAGGTGCGGTAGGCCTTCTTGAATGACTCGGGCAGGGTCGCCGAATAGGTTGCGGGGTCGAAGACCGGAGGGGTGCGGTCGGAGTCGGTGAGCGACGGGGCGAGGTCTTCCACGGCCATCCGGGCGACTTCGGACAGCATCTCCCGGGCGGTGTCGGCGTCGATGTCGGCGTATTCGCCCTGACCGAGTACCTGGTCGCGGCCCAGGAGCTCGAAAAGGTTGAACTCCAGGTCCCGCAGATTCGGCCGGTAGTGGCTCATCGGATCCCCCTCGGTGGGTGGCGTGGGTCGGCACGTGGCGGTGCGGCGCGAGCGCACGGCGCGGGGCGGGTCCACGGCCGGGCGGGGGTTACTCGCTGGTAACCCCATGATGCTACCCGCCGGTAACTCTGGCAAGCGGCCCGGACCTGCCCCTGCCGGGACGGTCGGCCGGGCAGGGGCCGACGTTGAGGCCGCCGCCGAGGCGTTCTTCGGCCCCTCGCCCCGCCGGCCGGAGCTGACCCCCACGCGGGGTTCCCCGAGTGGCCCGGACCGGTCACCGACGTAGGGTGCAGGCGTGGAACAGCGAAAACTGGGCCGGACCGGCCGCCGGGTAGGGATCGTCGGGCTCGGCGCCTGGCAGCTGGGCGCCGACTGGGGCGCGGTCGGCGAGGACGAGGCGCTGTCCACCCTCTCCGCTGCCGTGGACGCCGGGGTGACCTTCATCGACACCGCCGACGTCTACGGTGACGGCCGCAGCGAGCGGCTGGTCGGCCGGTTCGTCCGGGAACGCCGCGGCTCCGCGCCGGACGCCCCGACGATCACCGTCGCGACGAAGATGGGCCGCCGGGCCGACCCGCACGTCCCCGAGGCGTTCACCCTCGACGCGTTCCGGGCCTGGACCGACCGCTCCCGGAGCAACCTCGGCGTCGACACCCTCGACCTCGTCCAGTTGCACTGCCCGCCGACCCCGGTGTTCTCCGACGACGCCGTGTACGACGCCCTCGACACCCTCGTCGCGGAGGGACGGATCGCCGCGTACGGGGTGAGCGTGGAGACCCGGGCCGAGGCGCTCGCGGCGATCGCCCGGCCCCGGGTGGCGAGCGTGCAGATCATCCTCAACCTGCTCCGGCTCGGGCCGCTGGCGCAGGTGCTTCCCGCGGCCCGGGAAGCCGGGGTGGGGATCATCGCCCGGGTGCCCCTGGCGAGCGGGTTGCTCTCCGGACGCTACGACGAGACCACGACGTTCGCCGCGGACGATCATCGCACCTACAACCGGCGCGGCGAGGCCTTCGACGTCGGGGAGACCTTCTCCGGTGTCGACTTCGCGGCCGGTCTCGCCGCGGTGCGGCGGTTACTGCCGCTGGTACCGGACGGGGTGGCACTGGCCCAGTTCGCGCTGCGCTGGATCGTCGACCAGCCCGGGGTGAGCGTCGTCATCCCCGGTGCCCGCAACCCGGAGCAGGCGCGCGGGAACGCCGCCGCGGCCGGCGTCACCCCACTCACCGCGGATCAGCAGGACGCCGTCCGGGCCGTGTACGACGAGCTCATCGCCCCCCAGGTGGCCGATCGCTGGTGACCCCACCGCCCCGGACCCGCTCGGGGCGCACCCACCCGGGGCAGGCACCCCGGGGCGGAGACCCCCTCGGTGCGGGCACACCCGGGGCGCAATGGACACGGTGCGACCCACGACCCCCAAGGCCCCCAAG
>JARRQM010000440.1:0-3943 GCA_037381765.1 Kineosporiaceae bacterium | reverse complement strand
GGAGACGCGGTGCGGGATAGGGCTAGCGGCGCCGAGGACGTGGCCGGGGTGACCGCGCAACTGGGCAGGCCCGTGCGCGGGGTGACCCGGGTCGCGCACCGGTGTACCTGCGGCCTGCCCGATGTCGTGGAGACCGCGCCGCGGCTGGACGACGGCACTCCGTTCCCGACGACGTACTACCTCACCTGCCCGAGGGCGGCCTCGGCGATCGGCACCCTGGAAGCGTCCGGGGTGATGCGGGAGATGTCCGAGCGTCTCGCCGGGGATGCCGAACTCGCCGCAGCCCACCGCCGGGCGCATGAGGACTACCTGCGTCGCCGCTCCGCTCTCGGGGATGTGCCGGAGATCGCCGGGGTGTCCGCCGGGGGGATGCCCGACCGGGTGAAGTGCTTGCACGTACTCGTCGCGCACGCGCTCGCCGCCGGTCCGGGGGTGAACCTGCTCGGTGATGAGGCTCTCGCCGCCCTACCGGCCTGGGGTGCGGCCGGGCCGTGCATCGTCCTGGACGGTGCGCAGGTGAGCGGTGCCGATCCGGACTCCGGTACGGGCACTAGCACCGGTGACGGGCCGGGCACGGGGAACGGCACGGGGGACGGGCCGGGCGCGGGGCGCGGGAACGGCACCGGGGACGACACGGGAAGTGAGGTGGTCCGGTGATCCGGGTCGCGGCGATGGACTGCGGGACGAACTCACTGCGTCTGCTCGTCGCCGACGTGGATGCCGGGACCGGGGTGCTCCGTGATGTGGAGCGGCGGATGGAGATCGTCCGCCTCGGTGAGGGAGTGGACCGGACCGGTCGGATCGCTCCGGGGGCGATGGCCCGTACTCTCGCGGCGACCGAGCGGTACGCGAAGGTGTGTGCCGATCTCGGGGTGCAGCGGATCCGGTACGTCGCGACCTCGGCGACCCGGGACGCGGATAACCGTGCGGAGTTCGTCGCCGGGGTGCAGGGTCTGCTCGGTGTCCCGCCGGAAGTGGTGAGCGGGGATGAGGAGGCCCGACTGTCCTTCGACGGGGCGACCCGGGGTTTGCCCGGCGGGCATCCGGCGCCCTACCTCGTCGTCGACATCGGCGGCGGGTCCACGGAATTCGTCCTCGGCGAGCCCGGCACCGTCCTCGCGGCCCGGTCGGTGGACATCGGCTGCGTGCGGCTCACCGAACGGTATTCCGGACCGGACCGGGACCGGACCGGGGCGGCGGACGCGCCCGCCGGGTCCGGGGCCGTGGCACCGGAACTCGCGGGGGCCGAGGCCGCGGTGCTCGCCGATGTCGACGCGGCGCTGGCCCGGGCCGCGGAAAGTGTCGACCTGTCCCGGGCCGCGACCTTGATCGGGCTCGCCGGATCGGTGACGACGATCACCGCGCATGCCCTGGGGTTGCCGCGGTACGACTCGGCGGCGATCCACGGCAGCGTGCTCCCGGTCGCCGAGGCGGTCGCGGCCTGCACCGACCTCGCCGCGATGGGGCGGGAGGAGCGGCTCGCCCTGCCGGACCTGCTCCCGGGGCGGGCGGATGTGATCGGTGCGGGTGCTCTCCGTGTGGCGGGCGGTGATCGAGCGGGTGGCCGGTGAGGCGGGGATCAGCACGGTGGTGACGAGTGAACACGACATTCTCGACGGGATCGCCTGGTCCCTCGGCTGACCCGGAGGTCCGGCCCGGTGCGGTTGGTTCCCGGGCGTGCGGGGGCCAGGGTGAGGGCATGTCCGACACCGTCCCGCCCGGGTCGCGGTCCGAACGTCCGCACCCGCTCACCGGCGGTCTCTTTACCAGCCCGGTGTCGCCGGGGTCCGGCTGGCCCGGTGACCCGGCCACGTCGGGGACTCCGGTCGCCACGGACCGGGCCGGGGTCACCGCCCTCGCCGGGGCCGCGACGGAGCTGGCCGGCCTCGACGCCGTGGTGTCCCGGTGCCGGGCGTGCCCGCGACTGGTCGACTGGCGGGAGTCACTGGCCGGCCGGGGGCGCCGGGCCTTCGCCGGGCAGCCGTACTGGGGGCGTCCGGTCCCGGGGTTCGGCGATCCCCGTGCCGGGGTGCTCGTGGTCGGGCTGGCCCCGGCCGGGCACGGCGGGAACCGGACCGGCCGGGTGTTCACCGGGGACCGTTCCGGGGACTGGCTGTTCGCCGCCTTGCACCGGGCCGGGTTCGCGGCCGTGCCGACGAGTACGGCGGCGGGGGACGGGCAGCGGCTGACCGGGATGCGGGTGACCGCGGCGGTGCACTGCGCGCCGCCGGAGAACCGTCCGACACCCCGGGAACGCGACATCTGCGCGCCGTGGCTGGACCGCGAGGTCGCCCTGTGCGGTGATCGGGTGCGGGTGGTTCTCGCCCTCGGCGGGTTCGGCTGGCAGGCGGCGCTCGGTACGGCTCGTCGGCTCGGCTGGCGGGTGCCCCGGCCGGCCCCGCGGTTCGGGCACGGGGCCGAGGCGGTGCTGGACCGGGACGGTGGGCCGCCGGTGGTCCTTCTCGGTAGCTACCACGTGAGCCAGCAGAACACCTTCACCGGGCGGCTGACCGAACGGATGCTCGATGCCGTCCTCCTCCGGGCCCGGGAGCTGGCCGGGCCCCAGGATCTGGCCGGGCCCCAGGATCCGGTGGGGGCCCAGGATCCGGCGGGGCCGGCCCCAGGGCCCGGCAGGGACGGCTGATCCGGAGCCGAGCGGGGTGGCCGATCCGGCATCGAGTCCGGTATCGAGCGGGTCGTGAGGCCCGACCCACCGACGGTGACGAGGTTCCCCCGGACGGGGTGACGGGCTCCGCAGAGTTTGTGAATGCATTCACAAGCCCGTAGGGTGCGGGGTATGTCCACCGTGTTACGCCGGTTTGTCCGCCGACGCCGCGCGCGTTCCTCGCGCCCGCCGAAGATCCTCATCCTCGGCGGCGGGTACGTCGGCCTGTACACCGCGCTGCGCCTGCAGTCCCGGCTCCGCCGTGACGAGGCGGAGATCACCGTGGTCGAACCCCGCTCCTACATGACGTACCAGCCGTTCCTGCCCGAGGCGTCGGCCGGGTCGCTGTCCCCGCGGCACGTCGTCGTCCCGTTGCGGCGGGTGCTCCGCGGATGCACCGTGGTCAACGCCCGGGTCATCGACCTCGACCACGAGCGGCGTACCGCCACCCTCGACCCCGTGGAGGGGCCGTCCTTCCAGGTCGGCTACGACGTCGTGGTCGTCGCGCTCGGCTCGGTGTCGCGTACCTTGCCCATCCCCGGACTCGCCGACCACGCGGTCGGTTTCAAGACCGTCGAGGAAGCCATCTACCTGCGCAACCAGGTGTTGCACAGCCTCGACGTCGCCGAGTCCACGACGGACCCGCAGCGTCGCGCCCGCGCGCTCAGCGTCGTCGTGGTCGGTGGTGGCTACGCCGGTGTGGAGGCCCTTGCCGAGCTGGAGGATCTCGCCCGCGACGCGACGCGCTACTACCGGACGGTCAGCCCGGACCAGCTACGGTTCACCCTCGTCGAGGCCACCGACCGGGTCCTCCCCGAGGTCGGGCCGGAGATGGGCCGGTACACCGTCGAGCAGCTGCGCCGCCGCGGTATCGACGTGCGCCTGGACACCCGGCTGGAGTCGTGCACCGGCGGGCATGTCGCCCTTTCCGACGGGACGCGTTTCGACAGCGACACCCTCGTGTGGACCGCGGGCGTGAAACCCAGCCCGGCCCTCGCCCACCTCGGTCTGCCCCTGGACGGGAAGGGACGCCTGCGCTGCGGCGCGGACCTGCGTGTCGACGGCGTCACCGGGGCGTGGGGTGCCGGGGACAGCGCGGCCGTCCCCGACCTGACCCGGCCGGGTGAGCTGTGCGGGCCCAGTGCCCAGCACGCGGTCCGCCAGGCCCGGCAGCTCGCCGACAACATCGTCGCCACCCTGCGCGGCCGGGAACCGGAGCCCTACCGGCACGGGCACGCCGGTTCGGTGGCGAGCCTCGGCCTGTACCAGGGCGTCGCG
>JARRQM010000439.1:0-6287 GCA_037381765.1 Kineosporiaceae bacterium | reverse complement strand
GGCGGTCAGCATCGGGCAGCCGGCACCGGGCGGTCAGCACCGGGCAGTCAGCACCGGGCAGTCAGCTTCGGGCGGCCTGCTTGATCCGGTTGGTCAGTTCGGTCACCTGGTTGTAGGTGGAACGGCGCTCAGCCATGAGGTGACGGATCTTGCGGTCGGCGTGGATGACCGTGGTGTGGTCCCGTCCGCCGAACTGCTGCCCGATCTTCGGCAGGGACAGGTCGGTGAGTTCCCGGCACAGGTACATGGCGATCTGCCGGGCGTTGACCAGGACCCGGGAGCGGGAGGTACCGCAGAGGTCCTCGATGGTGAGTCCGAAGTAGGCGGCGGTCTGCGCCATGATCAGGGCCGCGGTGATCTCCGGGGCGTTATCCGCGGGGATGAGGTCCTTGAGCACGATCTCGGCCAAGGACAGGTCGACCTGCTGCCGGTTGAGGCTGGCGAAAGCGGTCACCCGGATGAGTGCTCCCTCAAGTTCCCGGATGTTCGTCGAGATCTTGGAGCCGATGTACTCCAGGACGTCGTCGTGCACCTGGAGCCGCTCGCCGATCGCCTTCTTGCGCAGGATGGCGATCCGGGTCTCCAGATCGGGCGGCTGGACGTCGGTGAGTAGCCCCCACTCGAACCGGGACCGCATCCGCTCCTCGAACCCGGCGAGCTGCTTGGGGGGCATGTCGGAGGTGATGACGACCTGCTTGTTCGCGTTGTGCAGGGTGTTGAAGGTGTGGAAGAACTCCTCCATCGTCTGCACTTTGCCCTGGAGGAACTGGATGTCGTCGATGAGCAGGACGTCGACATCGCGGTAGCGGCGCTGGAAGGCGCTGGCCTTGTCGTCGCGGATGCTGTTGATGAAGTCGTTGGTGAACTCCTCGGAGTTCACGTACCGCACCCGGACCCCCGGGTAGAGGCTGTGCGCGTAGTTGCCGATCGCGTGCAACAAGTGGGTTTTGCCCAGCCCGGACTCGCCGTAGACGAACAGCGGGTTGTACGCCTTGGCCGGCGCCTCGGCCACGGCGACCGCGGCGGCATGTGCGAAGCGGTTACTCGACCCGATGACGAAGGTCTCGAAGGTGTACTTCGGGTTGAGCCGGGCCGGTTCGGCACTGGGCCGGGATCCGCCGGCGCGGCCGGTTCCGGGTCGGGTGGCGCCGGCTCGTCCGGTCCCGAGTTCGGGGTGGGCGAGTTCCGGGTAGGCGAAGGTCGGCTCCTGGTACTCCGCGGCGCGTAGGGGCGGGTCCGTGGCCGTCCCCCGTCCTTCGGGACCGGTGTCGCCGGAGTCCGGCAGCGCTGTCCCCGGGGCGACTCCGGTTTCGCCGGGCCCCGGCATCGGACCGCCCGGGTGGGCGCCCGGTCCGGAATCGAGCCCGGCCCCGTCCGGTGTCGCGCGGCGGAGATCGATGATCCCGTTCCCGTCGGGGCCTCCATCGGCCGGTGGCGCCGCACCGGTGGGGCTGCCGGGGAAGGAACCGGTGCCGGCCGGGAAGGAACCCGGGGAGGTGGGGCCCGGGGAAGCGGGGAAGGAAGCTGGGGGGAACCGGCCCGGCGATGTGGCTCCGAGGGGCAGGGTTCCGGGGGATAAGGCTCCGGGGGACAAGGGGCCCGGCGGCAGGGTTCCGGGTGGCGGTCCGGCTGATGGGGGCGCGGGGGGTACCGCGGGGGCGGTCGTTCCGGTCTCGGACAGGCTCGGGTCGACGGTCACCGCGAGCCGGACCGGCCGTCCGAGTTCGGAGGTGAGAATCTCGGTGATCCGATCCCGCATCCGCTGTTCGAGGAACTCTTTGGTGAGGTCGTTCGGTGCGGCGAGCAGGGCGGTGCCGTCGAGTAACCCGACGAGTCGGGTGAGCCGGACGAAGGCACGGTGCTGCGGGGTGACCCCGGCGGCGTCCAACGCGTCCAGAGTGCGACGCCAGATGTGGGTGAAGTCCTCCCCGGACACCGTCATTGCCGTCTACCTCCCCTGCTGATCCCGGTGGACGCCACGCATGGTCCACATACTTGTCCACAACCTGTGTACGGACACGGTCCCCGACGTCCCCCGACCCCGCGTACCGGGATCTGCTGGTGGGAGCCACCGTGGTCCCGGCACCGCCCGGTGCTGAGGATCCCCACGGTACCGGCGTGTCGGAGCATCTCCGGAACCAGCATCACAGGACCATAGCCTGTTACCCACAGGACGGTGAGCCGAGTGGGGATCATCACCTTCCGTAGCGTAGTGCTACTTAGGGTATTGATTCGGGGGTGGGGTGGACGGCTGCACCTCTTTTCCCGGGCGCCCGCGTTGTCCCGGGCGCCCGCTCCGTACCTGCGGGGGATCCGCACCTGCGGGGGATCCGCTGATGTGCACCGCCCATTGGTGGGCACCTGCGGTCCGCGCCGTACCTGCGGGGAATCCGCGTCCGGTCGTCGTGGCGCCGCCGTCACCGCCCACGGGGTGCCGTCCTCCCCCGGGTCCTGCAGGCGGACCGGCGCGGCCGGTTTGACCCTTCCCCGCGTGGCGCCGTACCGTGTGGGCGCTTGACAGCAAGCGATGCCGTCCTGCCTTCTCGGGATCGGTGCTGGCAAGCCACCCGCGGCGGTTCCGCACCGGTTTCCGGTGTCCCGGTGCTGTCCGCGTCCCCCTGACAGCACAATCGTGGAGCCTGTGGTGAGCAAGCGGACCTTCCAGCCGAACAATCGGCGCCGGGCGAAGACCCACGGCTTCCGGCTGCGCATGCGCACCCGGGCCGGGCGCGCCATCCTCGCGGCTCGGCGGCGCAAGGGCCGCGCAGAGCTTTCAGCCTGACCCGACCGCGGCGGCGGTCACCCGTGCTTGCCTCGTTGAACCGCATGCGCCGGAAGGCGGATTTCGGGACGGCCGTGCGCCGGGGCCGCCGGGCGGGGACACCGCGGCTGACCGCGCACTGGTCGGCCGCCCCCGCGGTGCCGCCGGGAAGCCCGGATCCGGGCCTGGAACCGGTACGTGTCGGTTTCGTGGTCTCCCGGGCGGTGGGCACAGCCGTCGTACGCAACCAGGTCCGTCGGCGGTTGCGGGCCCTGGTCCGCGACCGGATCGGGGGCCTTCCCGACGGGGGCCTGCTCGTGGTCCGGGCTGCTCCTCGGGCCGCCGGGGCCAGTTCCCGGGAACTCGGGGACGACCTGGATCGTGCACTGAGTGGAGTGCTCACCGCACGGGCCGGCCGCGCTGGTGGGCGCGCACCCGGGAGACGCCCGGCGACTGCAGACGACGGGGGGCCCCGGAGATGACCCTTCCCCGCTGGGTGGCGGCGTCGCCGCGATTCGCCATTCGGGTACCGGCATACCTGCTCATCGGTATCTTCCGGTTGTGGCAGTTGCTGGCCTCACCGACGTACGGCCAGACCTGCCGCTTCTACCCGACGTGTTCGTCCTACGGGGTCGAGGCGGTGCGGGTGCACGGCGCGCTCCGGGGCGGCTGGATGTCCGTCCGGAGGATCGGGCGCTGCCACCCGTGGAACCCCGGCGGTGTCGATCTCGTCCCGCCCGCACGCGGGCAGGAGTCCGGGCACGCATCCGGGCATGAGCACGGACACGGAGCGCACCCGCACTCCCCCACCACCGCAGACTCGGACGCCCGGCGCGGCCGCGCCGCCTGACTGGCTTGAGGAGCCTGGTCGATGGACTTATGGAATTCGCTCCTGTCGCTCCTGCACCCCATCGAGTGGCTGGTGGCCTGGATCATGGTCGCTTTCCACTCGGCATTCGCCGCGATCGGACTACCGGCCGAATCGGGCTGGACCTGGGCGCTGTCCATCGTCGGTCTCGTCGTCGTGATCCGGATCCTGCTCATCCCGCTGTTCGTCAAGCAGATCAAGGCGTCCCGCGGGATGCAGCTGATCCAGCCCGAGCTGAAGAAGATCCAGGCGAAGTACAAGGGGAAGACCGACCCCGAGTCCCGGCAGGCCATGACGCAGGAGACGATGGCCCTGTACAAGGAGACCGGGACCAACCCCTTCTCCTCCTGCCTGCCCATCCTCGCCCAGTCACCGATCTTCTTCGCCCTGTTCCGGGTGCTCAACGGGATCCACGCGGTGGCCATGGGCAACCAGGAACCGATCGGTCCGCTGGACCGGGCCCTCGCCGCCCAGGCGGATCAGGCGACCCTGTTCGGAGCACCGCTGTCGGAGAAGTTCATCGGCGCGGAGACACTGTCCACGCAGATCCTGACGATCGTGCTGATCGTGCTGATGTCCGCTTCGACCTTCACCACCGAGCGTCAGCTGATGATGAAGAACATGCCGGCGGCGGCCCTGGACAACCCCTTCGCCCAGCAGCAGCGGGGTCAACTTCCCCATCGGGGTGCTGCTCTACTGGCTCACCACGAACGTGTGGTCGATGGGGCAGCAGTTCTACGTGATCCGCCGGATGCCGGCGCCCGGGTCCCCCGCCGAGCGGGCCCTGGAGGAGCGTCGCGCCAAGCGGGGGAAGGGCCGCTCCGGTGCCGCAGCGGAGGCGGACAGCGACGCCACGGCCTCCGGCCAGCCCGGGGGACAGCGCCAGCAGCCGAAACGCCAGACGCGTAGCCAGCGCGGGACGGGGACGGCCGCGGGGGCGGTCGGGCAGCGTCCCGCGGAGTCGGGCCCGGACGGTGACGCGGGGGAGAACGCTCCCGCAACGGATCCGGACGGGCCGGGCAGTGCCGGGACGGGACCGGAGACGGTGCCGGCCGGGAACGAGGACGGCTCCGCCGGATCGGCAGCCTCCGCGGACGCGTCGGCGACGCCGACGACACCGAAGACGCCGAAGACACCGAAGACACCGAAGCCGTCGGGAGGTGGCACCGTTTCCGGTTCGGGGAAGGCGCGGGGTACCTCGGGCGGGTCGCAGCGCCAGCAGCCCAAGCGCCAGCAGCCCAAGCGGCAGCAGCGCGGGACGCGGGGAGCCGGGGGCGGGCAGCGCCCCGGTGGCGGGTCGACGCCGTCGGGTAAGGGCCGGAAGTAGCCTCGGGCGTATCGGGCCGGGGATCTGTTCTGCGTGGATGTCCACGCCGAGAGGAGCATCGTGAGTGAGTCGGATGCGGCCACCGAGCCGGTCGGTTCCGCGGACGAGACCCCGGTGGACGGGGTCGAGGAGGTCGAGGCCGTGACCGTGGAAGGCGACGCCCCGCAGGAGGGTGCGGAGGCCGACCCGGCAGAAGGCGAGGGCGACTCCGGACGCCCCGATCCGTCCCGGGGCGATTCCGGTAACGCGCTGCGCCGGCTCGAGGAGGAGGGCGAGATCGCCGCCGACTACCTCGAAGAGCTGCTCGACATCGTCGATCTCGACGGCGACATTGACATCGACGTGGAGAACGGACGCGCCTCGGTGGCGATCGTCGCCGAGGGGTCGGCGGAACGGGACCTGCGCCGGCTGTCTGGGTCCAAGGGCGAAGTGCTTGAGTCTTTGCAGGAACTGTCGAGGCTTGCGGTCCAGGCCCGCACCGGTGACCGCAGCCGGCTCATGCTCGATGTTGCCGGGTTCCGCGCGGCCCGCCGGCGCACCCTCGCCGAGGTCGGTGCCCGTGCCTGCCAGGAGGTCCAGCGGTCAGGGCAGTCCGTCACCCTGGAACCGATGTCTGCTTTCGAACGCAAGGTCGTCCACGATGTCGTCGCGGAGGCCGGGCTGGTCAGTGAGTCGGAGGGCGAGGAGCCACGGCGCCGGGTCGTGGTGTTCCCGTCCGCCCGAGAGGAATGACCGGAGTCGAGGAACCGGCGGCCCCTTTCACCGAGGAGGGGGCCGCCGCTGCTGTGTTCGCCGACCGGGTCGACCTGGCCGGCCGGTTCGTCGAGCATCTCGTGACCAGCGGGGTGGAGCGGGGGCTCATCGGTCCCCGGGAGGTTCCCCGGATCTGGACCCGACATGTGCTGAACTGCGCGGTGATCGAGGAACACATTCCCGGGAACGTCGCCATCTGTGATGTCGGCTCCGGGGCGGGCTTGCCGGGGATCGCCCTGGCCCTGGCCCGCCCCGACCTCGACGTCACCCTCGTGGAACCCCTGCTGCGACGCGTGACCTGGTTGCAGGAAGTGGTGGACGACCTCGGACTGGACCGGGTCCGGGTACTGCGCGGGCGGGCCGAGGACATGGCCGATCAGGTGCGGGTCGATGTTGCGGTGGCCCGCGCGGTGGCCCCGCTGTCCGGACTCGCCGCCTGGTGCCTTCCCCTGCTCCGTCCGGGGGGCCGGCTCCTGGCGATCAAGGGCCGGTCCGCAGCGGAGGAGCTGGACGCGGGTCGGACGGCCCTGACCCGGCTCGGGGCGCGGTCCTGGCGGATCGTGCTCAGCGGCGAGACC
>JARRQM010000438.1:0-3107 GCA_037381765.1 Kineosporiaceae bacterium | reverse complement strand
TCCACCTCGCGCTCGCCACCGGACGCAAAGCGTTCTACACCACCCCGATCAAGGCCCTGTCCAACCAGAAGTACACCGACCTGGTCAACCGCTACGGCCCGGCTTCGGTGGGCCTGCTCACCGGGGACAACACGGTCAACGGCGAAGCCCCGATCGTCGTGATGACCACCGAGGTCCTGCGCAACATGCTCTACGCCGGGTCCTCAACCCTCACCGGCCTCGGCTACGTCGTCATGGACGAGGTGCACTACCTCGCCGACCGGTTCCGCGGCGCGGTCTGGGAAGAGGTGATCATCCACCTACCCGAGGACGTCCGACTGGTCTCCTTGTCGGCGACGGTGAGCAACGCCGAGGAATTCGGGGCCTGGCTCGGCGAGGTCCGCGGCGACACCGAGGTCGTCGTCAGCGAACACCGCCCAGTACCCCTGTGGCAGCACGTGTTCGCCGGGCGCCACCTGGTCGACCTCTTCGCCACCGGCACCGACCCGGCGGACGGACCCGGCACCGGAACCGGCCCGGGCCCCGGCCCCCGCACCGGACGGTCCCGGAAAGGGCGAGGCCGCCCCGACACCACCGACACCACCGATGCCGCGGCCACCGGGCGGACCCCGCCGGCCGGCCGCCCCGCGACACCCGGCCGGGTCAACCCGCAGCTGCGCCGGATGGCCCGGGACGACGCGACCACCCACCGTCCCGGCCGGGAAGGCCTGCTCCCGGCGATCACCTTCGTGTTCAGCCGGGCCGGCTGCGAGGCCGCAGTCACCCAGTGCGTGAACGCCGGCCTGTGGTTGACCACCCCGACCGAACGCGAACGCATCCGGGCCGTGATCCACGAACGCAGCACCGACATCCCCGCCGAGGACCTCGCGGTCCTCGGCCACGCGGAATGGGCGCACGCCCTGGAACGCGGGCTCGCCGCACACCACGCCGGCCTCCTGCCCACCTTCAAAGAGGTCGTCGAGGAACTGTTCTCGGCCGGCCTGGTCAAGGCCGTCTTCGCCACCGAAACCCTCGCCCTCGGCATCAACATGCCCGCCCGCAGCGTCGTCCTGGACAAACTGGTCAAGTGGAACGGGGAAACCCACGCCGACGTCACCCCCGGCGAGTACACCCAACTGACCGGGCGGGCCGGACGCCGCGGCATCGACGTCGAAGGGCACGCCGTCGTGCTCTGGCAACCCGGACTGGACCCCGACGCCCTCGCCGGACTCGCCTCGACCCGCACCTACCCGCTCCGGTCGAGCTTCCGACCCACCTACAACATGGCCGTCAACCTCGTCGGCCAGGTCGGCCGCAGCCGGGCCCGGGAAATCCTGGAAACCTCCTTCGCCCAGTTCCAGGCCGACCGCGCAGTCGTCGGCCTGGCCCGACAACTGCACCGCCAGGAAGAAGCGCTCGCCGGCTACGCCGAGGCGATGCACTGCCACCTCGGCGACTTCCCCGAATACGCCCGGCTGCGCCGGGACCTCTCCGACCGCGAAACCCACCTGTCCCGATCCGACTCCCGGGAACGCCACACCGAAATCCTCACCTCGATGGAACGACTACGCCGGGGCGACGTGATCCGCCTGGACCACGGCCGGGCCGCCGGCTGGGCCGTCGTCGTCGACCCGGCCTCGACCGGACCGCAGGGGCGACCCCCCGCCGTACTCGGCACCAGCCGCCAGGTGCGCCGGATGTCGGCAACCGACCTCGCCGACCCGGTGACCCCGCTCACCCGGATCACCGTGCCGAAGAATTTCAGCCAGCGCAGCCCGCAGGCCCGCCGCGACCTCGCCACCCGACTGGCCGCAGCCCTCGACCGGGACATCCCCGACCCGGCGCCGCAACCGCGCCGGCCCCGGGCCTCCGCAGCGGACGACCCGACCCTGCAGGACCTGCGCGCCCGACTCCGCGCCCACCCCTGCCACGGCTGCACCGACCGCGAGGACCACGCCCGGTGGGCCGAACGCTGGTGGCGCCTGAAACGGGAGACCGAGGACCTGCAGCGGCGGATCGAGACCCGGACGAACACCGTCGCCCGGGTCTTCGACCGGGTCTGCGACCTGCTCACCGAACGCGGCTACCTCGACGGCGACACGGTCACCGCCGAAGGCCACCGACTGCGCCGCCTCTACACCGAATCAGACCTGCTCGCAGCCGAATGCCTGCGCGCGGGCACCTGGCAGGACCTCGACGCCCCCGCACTCGCCGCCACCGTGTCAGCCCTGGTCTACGAGTCCCGCAGGGACGACGCAGGCGAACCGCGACTCCCCGCCGGACCGGTGCGCAACGCCCTGGAGGAAACCCAACGGATCTGGTCCGACCTGCAAGAACAAGAACACCGACACCGGCTGACCACCACCCCGGAACCCGACCTCGGCCTGGTCTGGGCAGTGCACCACTGGGCCCGGGGCCGCTCCCTGGAGGAGGTCCTGCACGGCTCCGACCTCGCCGCCGGGGACTTCGTCCGCTGGTGCAAGCAAGTCATCGACGTACTCGGGCAGCTCGCCCAAGCCGCAGGCGACGGACCGGACGGGGCCGCGCTGCGGGCCCACGCCCTGGACGCGGTGGACCGGGTCCGCCGCGGCGTGGTCGCCTACTCCTCCGTAGTCTGAGAACGTGCGGTGGCCACGGTGACCGGTGACAGCGGGTTCTGGCGCGGATTCGCCCACGCCGGACACGGGATACGACAGGCCGTCGGATCCGAACGGAACCTGCGGGTACAGCTCGCCGCCGGGACGGCCGCGCTCGCCACCGGGGCTTTCCTCCGGTTGAGCACTGTTGAGTGGGCGGCTGTCCTGCTCGCTGCCGGGCTCGTACTCACCGCGGAACTGGTGAACTCCGCGGTGGAGACCGTCGTCGACCTGGCCAGCCCCGACCAGCACCCGCTGGCCGGGCGGGCCAAGGACATCGCCGCAGGAGCCTGCCTGGTCGCCAGCGTGACCGCGGCAGCGGTCGGGGCGCTCGTGTTCCTCCCGCACCTGCCCGTCCCGTGGTGACCGGTCACCGCAGGTTCAGCGGGCCCACTCGTGACGGAAATGGTTCCCGTCCGGCAGCGCGCCGGCGAGGGCCCGGCTGCCCGTGCCGGGCCCGAAGAGAAGCGTCGCTATCGCCTTCATCTCGGC
>JARRQM010000437.1:0-3132 GCA_037381765.1 Kineosporiaceae bacterium | reverse complement strand
CGTTCGGGTCGGCGGGGAAGACCGCCCGGTAGCCGGCCTGCCGGGAGGCCTGTTCGAGGGGGGAACCGGGGTCGGTGACGACGACGATCCGGGTGCCCGGGTCGATCCCGGCGGCGGTGAACGCGGCCTCGAAGGCCCGGCGTTGGCTGTCGGTTTCCACGGTGGACCCGGACTTGCTGGACACGACGACGACGGTGCGGTCGATGTCGGTGCCGAGCGCGGCACGGACCTGCCCGGGGTCGGTGCCGTCGAGGACGACGAGCGGAACCCCGGCGGTCCGGGTGATCACCTCGGGGGCGAGCGAGGATCCGCCCATCCCGCAGAGCACGACCCGGTCGACCCCTTCCGCGGCGAGTTCGGCGCGGAGCAGCAGCACCTGCTCGACCAGTGGCCGGGCGGTGTCCGGCAGGTCCACCCAGGCGAGTCGCACCGCGGCCTCCGGCTGCGCGGTCGGACCCCACAAGGTGGGGTCGCCGGCGGCGATCCCGGCGGCGACCCCCGCGGCCACCAGGTCCGGGACGTGGGTCGCCACCGCGGGGGCGGCGGCACCGGAGGCGGTCACCTCGACGGCGGATCCCTGGTCGTCGCCGGCCCAGGTGACCAGCCACTGCGGCCGGGTCATCGGCCCCGTCCGATCCGCGGGGTCCGGCCGGTCGCCGGGCCCTCCGTCGGGTCGGGTTTCGGACTGGTCGTCGGGCCGGCCATCGGGCCGACAGCGCCGCGAGGGTCCGTTCCGCCTCGGCGTAGCCGGCCCGCACGGTGTCTCCGGCGATCTCGGCATGGTCGTGGACGGCCCGCAGAGTGGCCCGGGGCAGGGTGGTCACCGTGCCGGGCGCGACCAGGCCGGTGACGTAGCGGGTGTCGGGGTAGTCGGGGGTCTTCACCCCGGTCGAGGCCCACAGCGGGCGCTGCGGCCGGGCGCCGGCCGCGGCGAGTACCCGCCATCGGTCGGTGTCGAGGAGCCGCTCATGGGCCCGGTAGGCGAGCCGGCTGTTGGCCAACGCCGCGGTTCCCCGTAGGGCGAGCGCCTCCGGGGTGGCGAGCGCGGTGAGGCGGGCGTCCACCTCGGTGTCCACCCGGGAAACGAAGAAACTCGCCACGGAGGCGATGCCGGACAGGTCCTGCCCGGCATCCCGGGCGGCCTCCAGTCCGGCCAGGTGGGCGTCCATCACTGCGTGGTACCGGTCGACGGCGAAGATCAGGGTTGCGTTCACGCTGATTCCCTCGGCGAGGGCCGCGGTTATCGCGGGCAGCCCGGCCGGTGTCGCGGGGATCTTGATCATCGCGTTCCGGCGGTCGACGGTGCGCCACAGTTGTCGGGCCGCCTCGACGGTCGCCGCGGTGTCGTTCGCGAGTCGGGGGTCGACTTCGAGGGACACTCGGCCGTCCACGCCTCCGGTGGCCTCGTACACCTCGGCGAGTACGTCGCAGGCCGCGCGTACGTCGTCGGTGGTGAGTTCGGCCACGGCGGTCCCGACGGTGGCGCCACGGTCGGCGAGCCGGGTCAGCTGCCCGGCGTAGCGGTCGCCGCCGGCCAGGGCTGCGGCGAAGATCGTCGGGTTGCTGGTGATCCCGGTGACCTGACCCGCCCGGACCAGGGAGGCGAGGTCACCGGTGTCGAGCAGATCGCGGGACAGGTCGTCGAGCCAGACGGAGACGCCCTCGGCGGTGAGCCGGGCGAGCGGGTCGGGCATGGTTCCCCTCCGGTGGGTCACGGGCGGGGCGGTTTTCCTGCAGCACCCCGTGGCGCGTCCGCCCGGGTCGGGCCGGGGCGGGCCATGTCGGCCCGGCGGACGCCCTGCACGTCCGAGCCTATCCCGAGCGCCGCCGGCCGGCCGGGTGGGCGGGCCGGCGGTCACCGCGCGGGACAGGGCGTGCCCCCCTAGAGTGATTGCATCTTCTTCTATCAGTTCCGTCGGGTCCCTGGGGCAGCCGTGACGACACCGGTCGGGCAAGCGGTCCGTAGCGCCGGCAGGCGGCTCTCGACGGGCACGGCGGTCGCGCCGTTCCCGCCGGTTCCGGCTCCCCGGGGCCGGACCTTCCGCGCCTACCTGGCCTTGACCAAACCGCGGATCATCGAGTTACTCCTGGTCACCACGGCGCCGACGATGGTTCTCGCCGCCCGGGGGCTGCCCGGCCTCGGGGTGACGGTCTGGACGCTGCTCGGCGGGACGCTCGCCGCCGGTAGCGCGAACACCTGGAACTGCTACCTGGACCGGGACATCGACCGGCTGATGCAGCGCACCGCCGGACGCCCGCTGGCCACCGGCGAACTGCGACCCCGGGACGCCGCGGTTTTCGGCACGGTTCTCGGGCTGGCCGCCGTCGCCGTACTCGGGTTCCTGGTCAACCTGCTGTCGGCCGGACTCGCCCTGTTCGCCATCGCCTTCTACGTGCTCGGCTACACCTTGCTGCTGAAACGGCGCACCTCGCAGAACATCGTCTGGGGCGGGGTCGCCGGGTGTGTCCCGGTGCTGATCGGCTGGACCGCGGTGACCGGGCGGCTCGACTGGACCCCGTTCGTGCTGTTCGGGGTGGTCTTCTGGTGGACGCCGGCGCACTACTGGCCGCTGTCGCTGACCTTCCGGCGGGACTACACGGCGGCCGGGGTTCCCATGCTCGGGGCCGTCGCCCCGGCGGCGACCGTGGCACGGCGGGTCGTCGGTTATGCCTGGGCGACCGTGGCCTGCTCGCTGCTGCTCATCCCGGTGGCGGGGGTCGGACCGGTGTACACGGTGGCCGCGGTCCTGCTCGGCGCCGCGTTCCTGCGCGAGGCGCACCTGCTCGCCGCCCGGGCCCGTCGCGAGGAGGGTCCGCTCGCCCCGATGCGCGTCTTCCACGCCTCCATCAGCTATCTCGCCCTCCTGTTCGCCGCCGTAGCCGTTGACCCCCTCCTCCCCTTCTAACCCCACCCTGCTGTCCCCACCGCCCCACCCTGCTGTCCCCACCGCCCCACCCTGCTGTCCCCACCGCCCTGGTCTCCCGAGCGGAGAGGGCACGGCGTGACGGTGCGCCCCCCTCCGCTCTCGGTACGGCGGTACACGCTGGGGAAGCTCGGGACAGGGACAGGGACAACGGCAGAGGTGGGGGCGGTGGTGAGGGGATCCGGCAGATGCGGGTCGACTCGACTCG
>JARRQM010000436.1:1189-3612 GCA_037381765.1 Kineosporiaceae bacterium | reverse complement strand
CAAACCGGGACCCGGGCTGTCCGGGCCGTCCGGACCGGGGCACGGGCTATCCGGGCCGTCCAGACCGGGACCCGGGCCGTCCGGGCCGCACGGGCCGGTCAGCGGGGCACGGTACCTCCGGGTAGGGCTGCGGCGAGGAGTTCGGCGAGGTGCAGGGCACCGCGCCCGGCGAGATCGTCGAGTTGGGTGCGGCAGGAGAAACCGTCGGCGAGGATGACCGTGTCCGGTCCGGCGGCGCGGACGGCGGGCAGCAGATGCTGTTCGGCGACCGCGACCGACACCGTGTAGTGGCCGCGGACCATCCCGAAGTCCCCGGCCAGCCCGCAGCAGCCGGGCACCTCCTCAACTTCGGCGCCCGCAGCGGCGAGCAGTCGGGCGTCGGCCTCCCAACCGAGCACGGCACGGTGGTGGCAGTGCGGCTGGGCGAGCACCCGCAGCCCGGCCAGGGACGGCGGGACCCACCCGTCGGTGCGGGTGAGCAATTCGGCGAGGGTGACGGTGCGTTCGGCGAGCATCCGGATGGCCGGGGTGTCGAGCAGGTCGCGGGCGTCACCGCGGAGCACTGCCGCGCAGGACGGTTCCAGGACGAGCACCGGCATCCCCGCGTCCAGCTGCGGGCCGAGCACCCGGGCGGCATGTGCGAGGCGGCGACGGGCCCCGTCGAGCTGGCCGGTACTGATCCAGGTGATCCCGCAACAGACCGGTTCATCGGGGATGACCACCCGGAATCCTGCGGCGCGCAGTACGGCCACCGTGGCCCGGCCCACCTGCGGGGCGAACCGGTCGGTGAAGTCGTCCACCCACAGCAGCACCGGGCCCCGCGCCCCGGGAGCGACCGGAACGGGTGCCGGGGCCCGGCCCGGCACCGGAACGGGCTCCGGGACGGGGGCAGGGGTTGGGACAGAGGCAGGAGCTGAGGCAGGGGCTGGGTCAGGGGTAGGAACTGGGGCAAGGGCCGGAACGGTCCCCGGGGCAGGCGCCACGGTGCCGTCGGACCCGTCGTCGCGCTGCCCACCCGCCCCGCCCGGGCCCGCCACGGTGGCGCCATCCCCGGGGACCGCGGGTCCGGGGGTACCCGGACCGGGGAGCACCGGTCCGGGTGCCCCTCCTTCGGGGTCCGCCGTCCCCCGCCGGACGAACCAGTCCCGGAACCGTTCCGTCGCGAACCGGGGCAGCCCGCGGCGCGGGTCGATCCCGGCCGCCCAGCGGGCCACGGCGGCGGCGAAAGGCACGTCCAGGGCGGCGTTCGTGACCCGGGGCGCCCGTCCGGCCAGCCGTGTCCACACCGGCAGCCGGCCCAGCGCGTAGTGACTGCGCGGACGGATCCGGTGCCGGTACGCCTGATACAGCACCTCGGCGCGGAGCGCGGCCAGGTCGACGCCGGAGGGACATTCGCTCGCGCAGGCCTTGCAGGACAGGCACAGGTCGAGGGCGGCTGCCACCTCGGGGGAACGCCACCCGCCGGGCAGCAGCGTGCCGTCGAGCATCTCCTGGAGCACCCGGGCCCGGCCCCGGGTGGAGTCCTTCTCGTCACGGGTTGCCTGGTAAGAGGGGCACATGACGGCGCCGGTGGCGCTGCGGTCGGCCCGGCAGGCCCCGACCCCGGTGCAGCGGTGCGCGGCGGCGGCGAAATCCCCGGCATCGGCACGGTGCGCGAGCCCGGGACGGGGCGGGCGGGCCAGGGCGGGCACGACGGGCCGGGCCGGGCGCAGGTCGGCGGTGGCCGGGGCCGGGTCGACGAGCACCCCGGGGTTGAGCACCCCGTCGGGGTCGAACGCCTGTTTGACCGCGCGGAACAGGGCGAGCGCCCGCGCGGAGTACAGGTGCGGGAGCAGGGCGCTGCGGGCCCGGCCGTCCCCGTGTTCCCCGGACAGCGATCCGCCGTGCGCGGCGACCAGCCGGGCGGCGTCGGTGAGGAACGCCCCGAACCGCGCCGTGCCGTCGCCGCGGCCGAACGGGAAGTCGAGCCGGACGTGCACGCAGCCCTCACCGAAATGCCCGTACGGCAGGCCGGTCAGGCCGTGGGCGTCGAGAAGGTCGTCGAAGTCGCGCAGGTACGCGCCGAGCGCGGCGGGCGGGACCGCGGCGTCCTCCCAACCGGCGTGGGCCGGTGCGCCGTTCCGGGTACGGGCGATGAGTCCGGCCCCGTCGGCGCGGGCCCGCCACAGCCGGGCCGCCCGCACCGGATCCTGGAGGAGCCGGAAGTCCAGGGCGTCCCCGGCGGCGGGAACGGCGGCGGCCCGGTCGGCGACGTCGGCGGCGTCGTCCCCGGTGAGTTCGACGAGCAACCAGCCGGACCCCCGGGGCATGTCCGGCAACCAGGCGGGACCGTACCGGCGACGTACGACGTCGACGGGGCGCCGGTCGAGGCCCTCGCAGGCGGTCGGGTGCAACGGGAGCAGGCCGGGGACGGCGTCCGCGGC
>JARRQM010000436.1:0-1167 GCA_037381765.1 Kineosporiaceae bacterium | reverse complement strand
GCGGCCTCGGCCATGGACGGGTAGCCGAGGACGACGAGACGCCGGTGCGCGGGTTCGGGGACGAGGCGCACGGTGGCGCCGAGAACCACGGCGAGGGTGCCTTCGCTGCCGACGAGCACCCGGTGCGCGGCGTCGGCGCGCTCGGGGAGCAGATGTTCCAGGGCGTAGCCGGAAACCTGGCGGGTGAAGGTGTCGAATTCGGTGCGCACGCAGCCGAGGTCGGCGGCGACGGCCCGGCGGGCGGCGGCGAGCTCGGCGCCGCCCGGGGGGTGGCTCCCGGCTCCGGCGGGGCCGAGTCGCAGCAGCTCCCCGGTGCCGGCGACGGCGTCGAGGGCGAGGACGTTGTGGCTGGTCCGCCCGTATCCGAGAGCCCGCGGCCCGCAGGCGTCGTTCCCGATCATGCCGCCGACGGTGCACCGGTCGGCGCTGGACGGGTCGGGCCCGAAGCGCAGCCCGTACCGGGCCGCCGCACGCTGCAGGTCGGCGTGCACGACCCCGGGCTGCACGGTGGCGGTGCGGGCGTCCGGGTCGAGGTCGGTGATCCGGTCGAGGTGCCGGGACAGGTCGAGGACGAGGCCGGGCCCCACGGCGTTTCCGGCAACGGAGGGGCCCGCGCCCCGGACGGTGAGGGGGACCCCGAGGTCCCGGCACACCTGCACAGCGGCGAGGACCTCGTCGGGGTGCCGGGGGGCGGCCACGGCCGCCGGTACCACCCGGTAGAGGGAGGCGTCGGCGGAGTAGAGGGTCCGGGCCAGGGCACCGGTATCGACGCCGGACACCCCGGCCCGACGTAGCCGGGCAGGAAGGTCACCGGCCCCGGGCACGGACCGGGACGAGGACCTTCCGGGGCGGGGTGGGGGTTTTCCGGGACGGGACGGCGTGTCGATGGGTTCGCCCTCCTCCTGGTCGGGGCGGATCCCATTCTCGCGCGACGACCGCCCCCGGCTGACCCCCCGGACCGTGCGGGACCAGGAATCTGTGCGCCCTGGAAATATGCTGGGAAAACACCGTCCGGCCCTCCCACCAGCACCATTTGATGACATGAAGTAGTGTCACTCTGACAGTGCGTCCCGAAAACCCTTCGACAGGTTGAGTTTCCCGGGTTGTGCACACGTGACCTCCTACTCTGCGGTAGGTTTTCCGCTGTGCGGGCGGACCCTCCCCGTG
>JARRQM010000435.1:2111-4559 GCA_037381765.1 Kineosporiaceae bacterium | reverse complement strand
CCGCGTCCCGTACGGCCGCCCCGAAGACGACTGCCCGGAAGGCTGCGGCGAAGCCGGCGGCCGGTAAGCCGGCCGCGAAGGCCGGCACCCGGACCGCTGCGTCCCGCAAGGCGGCACCGAAGGCCACCGCTCGCGCCGCCGCAGCGAAGCCGGCGACCCGCCAGGTGTCCGCGAAGCCCGCCACCCGGACCACCAAACCCGCCACCCGCAAGGCCGCGCCGAAGGCGACCGCCCGGACCGCTGCGGCGAAGCCGGTGACCCGCAAGCCGGCCGCCAAGCCGGCGACCCGGGCCGCCACGGCCCGGACCGCCGCGTCCCGCAAGCCTGCTGCGAAGCCCGCCGCCCGGAGCACCACCACGCGGACCTCGGCCGCCCGGACCACCGCCGCCCGCAAGGCGGCGCCGAAGGAGTCGACCGCCCGGACCGCTGCGGCGAAACCGGCGGCCCGCAAGCCAGCAGCCAAGCCGTCGGCCCGCCGACCGGCAGCCAAGTCGCCGACCCGCCGACCGGCAGCCAAGCCGTCGGCCCGGAAGCCGGCCGCGAAGCCGGCGACCCGGAAACCGTCCGCCAAGCCGGCGGCCCGCACCACCAGCCGCAGCACGGCGCAGCGCCGGAGCGCGGCCCCCCGGGCCGCAACGGCGAAACCGTCCGCTTCACGCCGGCTCCCGGCGCAGCGCAGCACGCGGACGATGCGCAGCGTCTCTCTCGCACGCTGAACCGGTCAGGACGGGGTACGGCGGGGAGGCGGCGACTTCGGTCATCTCCTCCCCGCCTCCGTACGTGAGGTGTCCGCTCCACGGTGCCCAGGTGCCCAGGTGCCCAGGTGCCCAGGGGCCCAGGTGCCCAGGTGCCCAGGTGCCCAGGTGCTCCGGTCCGGGCCCAGCTACTCCGGTCCGGTTCCGGTTCCGATCCCGCACCCGAGTTCGGGACCGGAACCGGAACTCCGTTCGGTGTCCCCTCTGTCGCGGACAGATGGGAATATGGGGGGCGTGAGTTCGGGAGACGGTCGCCACCACCGTCCACGGCGTCCGGCCCTGTTCGGACCTGCCGTGGTCGACACCTTCGTGGGTGCCCCCGACCCCGCCGAACGTATCGAGGCCGCGCACTCCACCGCGGAAGCCCTGGTCCGGCACGGGCGCGAGAGCGGCAACGAGACGACCGCCCGCTTGGTTGCGCTCACCGACGAGCACGGCATCGACGAGGTCGCGCACCTGTGGGCGGATCGTCCCGCCGATTCCCTCCCCGGGGCCCTCTGGCGGCTCTACGCGTTACGTGCGGGGATCCGCCGCAGCCCGCACCAGATGGCCCGGGCCTTCGAGGAGGGCCGTCACCACGCTCCGGTGCACGAGGCGGTGGCCGGTGTGGCGGAACCGCCGGGGCCGCAGGACGTCCAGCGTCTCGCGGACGCCGTGCTCACCGGGGCCTTCTCCGGTGACCTCGCCGTGGCCATGGAACGGGCCGGGGCATTCTGTCGGGTGGTGTCCACCGGATGGGCCCTGCTCGCCGACGGTGCCCAGGACACCCGGCGGGCCGCCGACCTCACCCGGCGGGCCGCCGACCTCCAGCGCACCGCTGCCCAGCTGGAACGGGCCGGGGCCCGCTGGCGCGAGGGCGTCCTGCACTGACAGCCGGACGTCCCCGTCGGGCGCTCCTGCCCTACCGCCCTACCGCCCTACCGCGACGTTCCCGCCGGACGTCGCTGTCCGGGAGCCCCGCCGGACCCCGTCGGGCGCTCCTGCCCGACGCCCTCGCCGGACGCCACCGGGAGCCGGCAGCGGTGGGGAAATCGTGCTGCCGGGCGTTTCGTCCCGCGGCGCGGAACGGGCGAGGTCGGGGCATTGGATGGGCCGGACGGGCGGGGCGGATTGGCGCCGGGTGGGGTCGGTCGGGGAACATGGACGGCGGAGGCCGCGTTGGCCCCCAGTGGTGACACCCCCAGGGGTCTCACCAGGCGTCGGGCCGCGGTAGCCCCGGGTCCCATCTGAAGCCGCCACGAGCGGCCGTTGCGCCGTGAGGCGCTCCCGGTCCGGCGCCTCCCCTGCTCCCCTGCTCCTCGGTTTTCCTCCGCTTCGGCGTCCCCGTCGTCCCCTGTTTTCGGCTCGTTCCCACAGCTGCGGGCCCCGACCCGGCTCCCCGGGCGGCGGACGGTAGGTTCCTGACCCGACCGGGAGGTGGTCTCCGGCCCCGAAGTGGAAGAGTTCTCCACGACGGAGCGAGGAACGGGGACCGAGTAGTCGGAGGCGTTGTGGCAGTGCAGCCGGAGACGGGGCCCACCCGGCCGGAGACGTCGCCGGGTTGGCGGGTCGTCCTACTCCCGTGGTTGCTGCGCGGCCTGCTCGCGATCATCCTGCTCGGCGGGCTCGCGATCGGCCTGATCACTCTCGTCCTGCACCTGGCGCCGCTGGAGGAGTGCACGGTGCTGGACACGGACACGAGCCCCGGGGTGGT
>JARRQM010000435.1:0-2042 GCA_037381765.1 Kineosporiaceae bacterium | reverse complement strand
CGCCCGGATGGTCGCTGTCCGGGCCGGCCGCGGTGTCCACCGACGTCGGTACGGCGAACCAGAGCTACCAGCAGCTCCGGGCGTTCCAGTTCTTCGGCCCGATCCGCCCGTGGATCACGACGAACGCCGGGGCCCGCGAACTCGCCCGGGCCGCCACCTCCGAGGACGCCGGGGCCCGGGCCCAGACCGACTTCCAGGGCTGCGCCCGGGACTGGGCGGTGAGCCGGACCCGGATGGTCGTCGTCGGACAGGCGGTGATCTGGCTGGCGCTGCTCGCGGCCGGAGCGGTCCTGGCCGTGTGGGGGGTGCAGTTGCTGCGTACCCGCCGGTTCTGGACGGTGTTCGGGGCGGTGACCGTACTGAGCATGGTGACGACGAGCACGGTGTGGGGCGGGTCGTTGCTGCTCGCCACCCGGCAGGCGCAGGACATGATCGCGAGCGTGCACTCGCTGGCAGACCTGGTGAGTTACTCGAAGGTGCGGGCCTCCCCGCCGCCGGTCGGACCGCCCCAGCTCGGCTACGGGTTCGTGTCCCTGGGCGACTCGGAGTACTCGCTGCTCGGCGGGAAACAACCCGAGACCTATCCGGATGAGGCCGCGGAGGCGTGCAACCGGAGCACCGATTCCCTCGCCGCGGTGCTGTCGAACTTGACCGGGGCGAGAGCGCTCAACCTCGCCTGTCCGAGCGCCACCATCGCCACCGGGATCGAGGGGCCACAGACCCGGCACGGGCACACCGTCCCGCCCCAGCTCAGCCTGCTCCAGCAGGTCCGTGACCCGCAGGTGGTCACGGTCGGGATCGGCGCGAACGACGCTGCCTGGTCGGTGTTCCTCGGTGTCTGTCTCGCCACGACCTGCGACGCGGCCGAGGTGTCGACCCTGCTGGAAAGCAAGTTCCGCGCCCAGTTGGACGCGTTCGTCGTGCAGAACAACGACATGCTCGACGACCTCGCGACCTACCGGAGCAGTCAGTCCTCGCACCCGCAGATCGTGGTTATCGGGCCCTACCAGCCCTTCGGTGAGGCCACCTGCTCGGAGATCTCCCCGGGGCCCGGTCTCGTGCTCACCTCCGCGGAGGTGGCGATCCTCGACCGGGCCCGGAGCGAACTCGTCGACGTGCTCCGGTCGGGGGCGGAAGCGCACGGGTTCACCTACCTGGAACCCCGGCTGGTCCCGCTGTGCGCGGAACCGATCCCCAGCCTCGGACCGGACATCCAGCCGGGCAGTTCGCCGGACCGGTACCACCCGACCGCCGTCGGGGAACTCAAGATCGGCATGCAGGTCCTCGAAGTGCTCCAGGCCGACCGGGCCGAGGAGGCCTCCTCACCGCCGGTCACCCCGTCCGAGGACGGCACGGTCCCCTCCGTGCCCGCCTCCGGGACGACCTCTGTGCGGCGCGGCACCCCGTCCCCCCGGTAGCCGCCGCGGCACGCTCCGTCCGCTGTTGGTTGCGTCACTCGGATGGGCCAGCGGGCGGACGGGGTTCACCTGCATCCCGTACGATCCGCCGCGGTACCTACCCCGGGAGGACACGTGGCGTTCCGCTTGACGTTGCACGATGTCCGTTTCGTCGACCTGCTCACGGATGAGGCGGGGCATGTGGTGACCGCCGCGCAGCACCTCGCCGAGGTACTCGCCGGGGACCAGACGTCCCGGGTCGAGGCCGCCCAGCGACTGCAGGCGGTGGACCAGGAAGTGGATCGGGCCGCGCACACCGTGCTGCGCACCCTGTCGGCGACCTTCGTCACCCCGTTCGACCGGGCCGACGTGTACCAGGTGTCCTGGTCGCTGCGACGCTGCGTGGCCCGGATGGACGCGGTGGCCGACGAGATCGTCCTGTTCCAGCTGGGGGAATTGCCGCCCGGGGTGAGTGAACTCGTCCGGCTGACCGTCCGCGCCGCGGACGTCACCCGGGAGGCGGTCCGGTCCCTGGCCCGCCCGGAGGCCATCACCGACCCGTGGATCGAGCTGGTGCGGTTCGCCAAGCAGGCCGGTCGCGCCCACCGGCAGCTGCTCACTTCGGTGACTTCAACGGTCACCGAC
>JARRQM010000434.1:0-2839 GCA_037381765.1 Kineosporiaceae bacterium | reverse complement strand
GGTTCATGGATTTAATACCCAACAACCGGAATGGTTCTTGAAAGGACCAGTATGAATATGGGGATTTCGGAGAGATCAGCAGTACGTTTCTGTTTTTTGGATCGGATTCGGTCGCGGTCTCAGGGCCACCACCTGAAAGGTGTGCACGCGCTCGCCGAAGAACACCATGGCGAGCAGGAGGGTCACTGCCGGTGCGGGGACCGAGATGGCGCTGGCGATGGATACATCGATGTGGCTGACGGCGTGGAACCACAGGATGAGTTCACCGTAGTAGGCCAACCCCATGATGACGGCGACCTGTTGGCCAGGAACGTCGATGGCGGTTTGCATGAGCTCGGCCGGGCCGTCGATGACGAGGGCCAGTGGCAGCAGGAACAGCATGTCACGAGCACCTCGCGCAGGATGACGTGGGCGACGCTCCAGAGCAGGGGAACGGCCACAGCGACGGCGAACCAGGCGGACATCCCCGACATGCGCCAGGTCCCCTGGGTCGCGAGGTCGTAGACCGCGATCACGATCAGGATGATGAATCCGAGTTCGCTCAGGGTCCTGCCGCGGCGGAGCAGGATCGCTTCGAGCCCGGCGGCGAACAACGGATAGACCTGCAGGGCGATGGCGGCGTTGACCGTCCCGACCTTCTGGAAGGCCAGCACATAGCCCCAGGTGGATAACGCGAACAGGCCACCGGTGACGAGGGTGATCATGACGGTGCGGCGGTTGCCGCCGGCGTCGGGGCCTCGGGCCAGCACGCCCCGCTCACCCGATCGCCATTCCCGTATCTGCAGCGGCAGACCGAACAGGAACTGCCAGAAGCTGAGCCAGAAGGCGAACGTCACGGCTGCGGAGGTGTCAGGGCGGGCGTTGACGATGATCGGCATCACGCCGAGCAGGCACAGACAGCAGGACGCCAGGGCGATGCCCTTGCGCAGACCAGATCTCGTGCCCGCGTGGCCGCCTGGATCGACCATCCTGAATCACCCTTCCCTCCTCGCCGGCTGGTCAATCGCACGGTAGCCCCGGTTGTATCGATGCAATATGCTGATTGTCACTATGCAGGAGTGGCTTCCGACGATTCACGACCGCAGCGGTACCAGGGCCGATGCCATCGCGGACGCGATCGGCGCCGATCTCGCGGCCGGGCGGCTGCACGCGGGCGATCGCCTGCCACCACAGCGAAGACTGGCCCGGTCCCTCGGCCTGTCCCTGAACACGGTGATGCGCGGCTACGCCGAGGCGGCCCGACGGGGCTACATCACGGGTCAGGTAGGCCGGGGAAGCTACGTCCTGCAAGCCGAGCCAACGGGCGCGACCCCGAACGGCGACCCACTGCACCGGCCCACCGACGGACCGATCGACCTGTCGACCAGCTTGCCCTTCCTGGGAGAAGCAGGCCACGCACTGACGGCCACGCTGACCGAACTATCGCGGCAACCCGATCTGGCCGGACTGCTCGATCAGGGCGACCGTTCCGCGCGTGACCGGCAGCTGCGGGCCGGCGCGGTCTGGCTGACGGGTCTCGGGGTGGCGGCCGACCCGAACTGCATGCTCATCACCAACGGCGCTCAGCACGGCATCTTCGTCACCCTGCTGGCCCTACTGAGACCTGGCGACACCCTGCTCACCGGGCCACTGGCCTACGCCCCGATCAAGACAATCGCTCACCATCTCCATGTGCGGATCCGCGCCGTCGCCGCGGACGAGGAAGGCCTCCTGCCAGACGCCCTGGCCACCGCCTGCCGGGAAACACCGGTCAGGGTGCTGTACTGCACCCCCACCCTGCACACCCCCACCACGGCCACCATGACCGAGGACCGGCGGCGGCGGATCGCCCAGGTCGCCGCCGCGCACGACCTGGTCATCGTCGAAGACGACGTCTTCGGTTTCCTGCCACCGGCGCGCCCACGCCCCTTGGCGGCCATCGCCGCTGACCGGACAGTCCTGATCACCAGCACGTCGAAGTCCCTGGCCCCCGGCCTGCGGATCGGCTACCTCCTGGCCCCACCGAGCATGCTCGCCGACATCGCCGCGGCAGTGAGCCTGACCAGCTGGATGGCGCCCCCGCTGATGGCCGAGATCGCCCGGCGATGGATCGAGGACGGCACCGCTCGGGCCCTCACCCGTGCGCAGCGTTCCCACGCCGCCCGTCGCCAGGCACTGGCCCGTCGGCTGCTGGCCGGTCACCCCCACCACGCCGACGCACACGGCCTCCATGTCTGGTTGCCCCTCCCGGCACACTGGACAGCCAGGGCGTTCGTAGCCGCAGCCGAGCAGGCGGGCGTACTGGTCAACTCGGCGGCAACCTTCGCGACCGGTGGCGAGGCTCCCGCCGCCGTCCGGCTATGCCTCAGCCACGAAACCACCGAAGCGCGGGTGGACCGGGGACTCACCATCGTCGCCAACCTGCTCGACGCACCGGACCAGGCAGCAGGCCTCGTCGTGTGATCCACCCACACGACCGGAAACGAAAGCGGCCATCGGCTAACGGAAATGCCGCCGTTGCACACGGGACGCGCAATGCCGCCCGTAATGCGTCGCCCAACCTCGGGAAGTCAACCGGTGAACACGTGATGGTGGGGCAGACAACCGGGGCCAGGCAGGGGGGACTGCTGCACGAGTAGGTGGCGTTGATGATGAACGGGTCTCCGTCGTTCAGAGCGTGTGACCCTGTAGGTGACTGGCGGCCTCGCGGCCTGTCTTGAATCTGATCCGTCCACGCAACTGGGCGACGGGGGCTTCCGTCGGATCCCGCTGGCCGGGCATAGACACCATGCCGCCTCAGCCAGGCCCCGTAGTCCCAGAACGGGCCGCCTTCGAAGACGCCGTAGTCGAACTCGTGGGC
>JARRQM010000433.1:1782-4267 GCA_037381765.1 Kineosporiaceae bacterium | reverse complement strand
CAACCGCGGTCTACCTGCCCCTGCCGGGCCGGGACGGCGAACCGGGTACGTCGACGACGCGGGAGGCGCGACGCTGACCGCCCCGGGAACGGACGGCCCGACGGTCTCCCTGTCCCGCCCCGGGCCCTCGACGGATCCGGTCCGGGGCGGGGAACGGGTAGCGGTCCGCCTCCCCGGCGCGGGCTACCTCGCCGCCGAGGAGACCCGGACCGGTGCGGCGGGCCCGGACCTCACGGTCCGCACGGACCGGGCCGCGGAGTGGATCGTCACCGGGGTCGCCCCCGGCGTCGCGATTCCGGTGGACCGGCCCGTCGCCCTGTTCGACACCGTGCAGGGGGACCACCTCATCTGCCGGCCGGGGCCCGGCGGGGCGGCGCTGACCTGGGCATCCGGGGGGACGGCGGAGGGGACGGGGCTGCCCATGCCCGAGCGGTTCCGCCCGCCGGAAGGGGTGCCGGGAGATACCGAACTCAACGGGGCGGCGGTGCCGGTCCGTGACGGGGACCCGGCCGCCGGGCTGCTCATCCTGCTCGACCCGGGGGAGGCCCGGCACCTCGGGGAACATCTCCGGGAACGCGTACCCGACCGGGCCGACCTGCTCGTCCCGGACGGCGCGGTCGGGGCGGTCGCCTGCCGCTGGTCCGTCGACGGCGGGCCACCCGCCGCGGAGGCCCTACCGGCGCCCGGGGCCCGGATCTGGGTGCAGGGTCGTCTCGCCGCCGAACCCGGGGTGAGCCTGCACCCCGTGCGCGCCCTCGCCTGGGCCACCGACGCGGACGGCGACGCGGTCGGGGCGGCCCCGCAGGACCCGCTCTGGCCGGAAACCGTGCTCACCTGGCGGGTGCACCTGCTCCCCGGCTCCGGGGCGGCAACCGCGGTCTACCTGCCCCTGCCGGGCCGGGACGGCGAACCGGGTACGTCGACGACGTTCACCCCGCTGCCGGTCCCCGACACCGGGGAAGGCGAACCGCGCCGGCCGCGCCCTCCCGCCGTGGTCCGCGACCCGCGGACGGGGCGGCGCGCGGCCCGGCTGCTGCTCCTCCCGGATCCGGCGGGCGCCGCCGTGACCCGGGGCTGCACGGTACGGGTGCACCTGCCCGGGTGAGCATCCGCGCCGCGACTCCCGGCGGCACGGCCAGGTACCCCTCGATGACGCCCGTCACGGGGCGGGGAGGTGTGCTGACGAAGGGTCTCCCCTAGTCTGCCGGGGTGGCCGACCTCGTCTACCCGCCGGTGGTTCTCGCCGGACATGCCTTCTTCGCTGCCCTCGGGATGCGGTTCGTCGTCGACGGGGCGGAGAACCTGCCGCGCTCCGGCGGGGCTGTGCTCGCCAGCAACCACGTGAGCTACCTCGACTTCACTTTCCTCGGGTACGCGGCCTGGCGCAGGCGCCGGCTGGTCCGGTTCATGGCGAAGGATGTCGTCTTCCGGCACTGGTTCGCCGGACCGTTCATGCGCGGGATGCATCACATCCCGGTCGACCGCCGGGCCGGATCGCAGGCTTTCCGCGACGCGGTGCAGGCCTTGCGCGGCGGCGAGGTGGTCGGGGTTTTCCCCGAGGCCACGATCAGCCGGTCCTTCGAGGTGAAGGGGCTGAAGCCGGGTGCGGTCCGGATGGCCCAGGCGACCGGGGTGCCGATCGTGCCCGCCGCGGTCTGGGGCGGGCAGCGGATCTACACCAAGGGGCGGTCCCGGGACTGGAGCCGGGGAAAGACGATCATGGTGCTCTTCGGGGAGCCGCTGCAACCGGAGCGCCGGGACGACACCGCCGAGGTCGTCGAGGAACTGTCGGAACGTATCCGGGCCCTCGTCGGGCGGGCCCAACGGGAGTACCCGGAGGTCCCGTCCGGGGAGGATGACCGCTGGTGGCTGCCCGCGGCGATGGGAGGGACGGCGCCGACCCCGGAAGAAGCCGCCGCCCTCGACTCCCGCGACCCCCGGGGGGACTGACCCGACCGGGAATCCGGAACGGCCGCAGATGCGGAACGGCCGGAGATGCGGAACGGGCCCGCGCGGCGTGGCGCGGGCCCGTTCCCGGGTTCGGAGAAGAAGGTTAGCGGCGCTTCCACCAGGCCTCGTTGGGTTCCTGCACGGGGAGCACCTTGGCCGTGGGGGGCACCCGCACCCCGGACTTGACATCGCCGGGGGAGAACAGGACCGCGTTGATCTGCCGGTAGTGGTGGTCGGGGTGGGGGACGAAGTTCACCGAGGTCAGTGCCTGGTCCTGGCCCGCGGATTCGAGCACGAACTTGCCGTAGCCCATGATCTGGCCGGGGATCGTCTTGTCGTAGCCCATGTCGGTGACCTTGCCCATCGGCATCATCGCCACCTTGCGGACGACGATCCCGTAGACGAGCACGAGCCGTTTGTTCGTCGCGAGAAAGATCATCCAGTACCAGTTCGCCAGCTTCCACAGCAGCCGTGCGAGCAGCGCGAGCCAGCCGAACACCAGCGCCGAGCCGACCCAGTCGGCGCTCGACCCGAG
>JARRQM010000433.1:0-1688 GCA_037381765.1 Kineosporiaceae bacterium | reverse complement strand
AGGGTGGACAGGATCGGTTCGGCGAGCACGAACGGGTGCAGCCGGGTGCTGAAGACGACCTTCTCGGACGGTACGAGATAGCGGTCGACCTCCCGGGGAAGCCCCGGGTGGGCGAGCCGGAGGGATTCCCGCACCATCGGCCGGTCAGCCCATCAAGGCGTCGAAGAACTGACCCACGGAGCTGAGACCGTCCCCGAGCTTGCCGACGGCGTCACGGACGACCCCGGCTGCGTCGTTGGGACTGTTCAGCACCGCGTAGATGATGAAGATGACCACTAGGGCCATCAGGACCTTCTTCACCCGAGGCGTCAGCATGGCCAACATTCCTCCTCCTCCGACTCCGAGCGGTGACTCATGCCGATCGGTACCGGTTGATCAGCATGAGAGCATCTTCCCCGAATGACGCGCCTGTGGGTAGGCGCGCCGCACGGCGCGTCGCACTTTGGTTTACGTACAGTGTCCTGCTTTGCTTGGCGGTGACCAAGGCGCTACGTCCCGTTATTTCTGTTCCGTGGTGGTTATCGTGTCAGACGATGCCGTACAGCCGGTCGCCGGCGTCACCGAGCCCCGGGACGATGTAGCCGAGCTCGTTGAGCCGCTCGTCGAGCCCCGCGACGACGATCGTGACCGGTGATTCGGGGCCGAACTCCCGCTCGACCGCAGCGATCCCCTCGGGGGCGGCGAGCAGGCAGATCGCGGTGACGTCGTCGGCACCCCGGTCGAACAGGAAGGTCATCGCCGCGGCCAGGGTCCCCCCGGTGGCGAGCATCGGGTCGAGGAGGAACACCTGCCGCCCGGACAGGTCGTCGGGCAGGCGGTTGGCGTAGGTACTCGCCTGCAAGGTCTGCTCGTCCCGGATCATCCCGAGAAAGCCGACCTCGGCCGTCGGCACGAGCCGGGTCATCCCGTCGAGCATGCCGAGCCCGGCCCGCAGGATCGGGACGACGAGCGGCTTCGGCTGGCTCAACCGCACGCCCGTGGCGGGGGCGACGGGCGTCATGATGTCGCTGGACTCGACCCGCACCCCGCGGGTCGCCTCGTAGGCGAGCAGCGTGACGAGTTCATCGGCCAGCCGCCGGAACGTCGGCGAGTCCGTATCCCGGTCGCGCAGGACCGTGAGCTTGTGCGACACCAGCGGGTGGTCGACGACATGCAGGCGCATGGCGCGCAACCTACCGTGTCCGGGGGAACGGGGCCGTCCCGGACGTCACGTCGTGGGTCGTCCGGCGGCGAGGCCGGGCGGTACGTTCCCGGGACGGTCACCCGGGGGCGCTCGCCCCCAACGGTGCCGCAGTGCCACGATGGGTCCGTGGCGTACTTCACCGCGGTTCTCGCCCGTTCCGAAACGGCGTGGCGGGTCCGCGACGTCGAGGTCGACGACGCGCAGTCCTTGGATGACCTGGCCGATGCGCTCCGCGGGGTCGCCGTGGGCAACCTTCCGGTGCTCGCCGTCGTCGAGCATGAGGACGAGTGGTTCGCGCTCGTCCGGATCGACGGGGAGGACGAGCCCCGCCTGTTCGTCTCCGATCTCGGGGCGGCGTCCCGCAGCGCCTACGCGGAGATCCTCGCCGCAGCCGCGGACGCCGACTCCGCCGAGGACGGCACCTCCGGCGAGGACGACGCGGCGGCCGACGGGGCCGCCGTCTGGGCCGGGGAATCCGACCTGCTCGACGACCTCGGGGTGAGTG
>JARRQM010000432.1:0-2501 GCA_037381765.1 Kineosporiaceae bacterium | reverse complement strand
GCGGAACTCGACCGGGCCGGGGCCACCCTCCCCGGGGCTGTTCCGGAGGGCCCCGGGGACGTTCCGGACGGCGGGAGGGCTGTTCCGGATGGCCCGGGGGAACTCCCGGGCGGGCCGGGCGGGCGGACCGGACGTCGGGCCCGGGCCCTCGCCGACCTCGACGCCGCGCATGCGGTGCTGCTCGGCTGGACCCGCACAGACCTGGAACATGTGCTGTCGACCTTCCCGGCACTGCGCGCTCGGGAGGAACGCCGGTACGGCCGGTTCCGCACGGCCGACCTCGCGCTCGCGGCCTTCGACCGGCTCACCGGCGGAGCCTGACCTGCGGCCTGGCCCGCGGCGGCCCCGGGTCAGGCCCCGGGACCGCCGCGGCTTTCCCGGATCACCGCGGCCACCCCCTGGGCGAGGAGCATGGTCCCGAGGACGGCGAGGACGAACAGGACGGCCGTTCCCGCGTCCACCCGGACCGAGGTGAGCTCGGCGACGATGCCCAGAATTCCGACGGCGGCCATCACGAGTCCGAAGAGGACGGTGCGTAGCCGCGGTCCGCGGGAGGGGGACGGCCCGGGGCCGTCCGGGCCCGTATCCCGGTCCGCGTAGGGACCCACGGTCGGGTTCGTGGCCTGGCCCGTTCCGGGGCCCGTGGCCGGGCCCGTTCCTGGGCCCGTTTCGGGGCCGGGGCCCGGGCCTGACGGCAGGGGCGCGGTCGTCGGCGTCTCGTCGTTCCCGTTCGGGCCGGTCATCACCGTGCTCCTGTTCCTTCGGACAGCACCTGCAGGTTTCCTGCCCCGACCCTGGCCTGGACGATCAGGACCGGGGCGCCGTCTCCGTCGGTCACCGTCCGGTTGAGGTCCGTCCCGGCGGTGACCGTGGTCGGCGGGCCGGCGGTGCCGTCGAGGTTCGCGTCGATGCTGCCCACCCCGACCCGGGCCTGGACCTCGGCCGGAACCGTCCCGGGGAGGATCACCCGGAGTTTGCCGGTGCCGACCCGGGTGTACACCGTGAGCGGTGACTCCGCGGTCCGGCCCGCGAGCAGGCCCGGGGCGGTGAGGTCGAGGACGGCGTCGCCGATTCCGATTTCGTGGCCGTTCGCGGCCGCCGCGGTGAGCGGGCGCCACGTGCGTTGGCCGAGGTTGAGCGCGGTCCCCTGGACGACGGCCGTATTCGCCATGGCGATCGCCAGCAGGATCGCGACCGGGGCCAGGCCGCCGCTGCGCCGGCCGAGCATTCCGGCAAGCACGATGCCTCCCGAGACGACGGTGAGGGCGACCGCGAGGCAGAGCACCGCAACCTGTCCCGGGAACGGGGACACCCGGTCCCAGAGGAGCACCGTGGCAGCGGCGAGCAGGGAGAGCCCCCACATGTCAGGGTGAGGGAACGCAGCGGCGGGTCGGGGCGGGTGGGGCGGGCCGGCCGGGTCCGGACCGCTGCGGGCGGGGTGACCGGAGCGGTCGGAACAGGCGGAGCGGGTGGGGTGGGCGGGGTGGGCGGGGTGCCGTAGGCGGGGAGCCGGGTTTCCGGGGAGCCGCCGGGAGCCCCGCCGGTATCTCCCCCGTGGGGGGCTGCCCCGCCGGGAGGTACCCCGTTGCGGTGCCGGTCCCGGGTCAGCATCCACCACACTCCGAACGCCAGCAGCAGGATGACGCCGGGCATCGTCGGCAACATGTCGGCCGGGTTCCAGCCCTCGTCCCACCACAGGAGCGGACCCCAAGGCATCATCCCGTTCAGCGCGGACAGGCTGAGTAGTCCTGCGCCGACGGTTCCGGGCGTGACCGCACCGTGCAGCACCCCTTCGGCGTGGATCCGCCCATCCGGGTGCGGCAGGAACAACCAGGCGAGGCCGTAGAGGCCGACGCCGAAGCCGCTGGCGATGGTCAGCGCGACGAACAGGCCGCGGACCAGGAGCGGGTCGATTCCCATTCGGCGGGCGAGTCCGGCAGATACGCCGGCCACCCAGCGGCCCTCATCGGGTCGGACGATCCCGAAGGCGCGGATGCGCCCGAAGAACTCCGCACCGGGCGGGCCGGGCCGGGCCGGTGGGGTGCCGGCGCCGGCTCCGGACGGCCCGGTGCCGGCTGCGGGTGGGGAGGTACCCGTATCGGGAGCGGAGGCGGACGGCCCGGTGCCGGCTGCGGGCGGGGAAGTGCCCGCATCGGGAGCGGAGAAGGACGGGCCGGAACCGGGGTCCGGTGCGGTCCCGGAGGGGTCGGCGTCGGTGCTCATGTCCGGAATCCTGCCCCGTCCCCCTGCGGGGAACCATCAGGGAGGTCCCTGAGCCGACCCTGAGCCCGGTTCCTGAGGGTCCGGGTCGGTGCCGGACCCGCCGACGCAACCGGACATGTGACGATGTCCCGGTGAGCGTGCCGAGGACCGCCGGCCCGGCCCTGACCCCGCTGACCCGTCCGCGGGAGGGCCGCCTGCTCGGCGGGGTCGCCGCCGGGGTGGGGAAGCACCTCGGGGTGCCCGTCCCCGCGGTACGTCTCGCGCTCGCCGTGGGTTTC
>JARRQM010000431.1:4334-6836 GCA_037381765.1 Kineosporiaceae bacterium | reverse complement strand
GAACCCCCGATCGCCCCAGGGCGACGGCAACACCCCGGCCGGTGAGCGGAACGGAGTGGGGGACGACACGTATGTGCCCGGCGGCGCGGACCGTGGATGGCACGGTTCACGCCGCCGGGCACAACCGCACCCGCACCGGGGAAGCAGCCGGGGTCTCCGGCGCCACCGGGGACGGGGCGGGGCTGGGAACGGGCTGGGCAGGTCCGGACACCCTCACCGGCATCCGGAACGGCGCTCAGCGGGCCGCGGTGCCCTCGGTGTAGTCGTCGGCGACCTTCACCCAACTCATCAGCTTGCGCAGCTCACGGCCGGTGGCCTCGATCGGGTGCTGTTCGGCCTCGGCGCGCAGCCGCTTGAACTCCGGGGCGTCGGCGTCCTGGTCGGCAATGAACCGGGCGGCGAAGGACCCGTCCTTGATCTCGGCGAGGACCTGACGCATGTTGTCCTTCACCGAGCTGTCGAGCACCCGGGGGCCGGAGACGTAGTCGCCGTACTCGGCGGTGTCCGAGACACTCCAGCGCTGCTTGGCGATCCCGCCCTCGTACATGAGGTCGACGATGAGCTTGAGCTCGTGCAAGCACTCGAAGTAGGCGACCTCGGGCTGGTAGCCGGCCTCGGTGAGGGTCTCGAAGCCGAGGGTCACCAGCTGGGAGACGCCGCCGCAGAGCACCGCCTGCTCACCGAACAGGTCGGTCTCGCACTCCTCGGTGAAGGTCGTCTTGATACCGCCGGCCCGCAGCCCGCCCAGCGCCTTCGCGTAGGACAGGGTGAGCGGCCAGGCGTTCCCGCTCGCGTCCCGTTCCACGGCGACGAGCACCGGCACGCCCCGACCGTCCACGTACTCGCGGCGCACCAGGTGGCCGGGGCCCTTCGGGGCGACCATGCAGACGTCGACGCCCTCGGGCGGGTCGATGTAGCCGAACCGGATGTTGAACCCGTGGCCGAAGAACAGGGCCTTCCCCGCGGTCAGGTGCGGGGCGATCGCCTCGGCGTACAGGTGGCGCTGTACCGGGTCGGGGGCGAGAACCATGATGAGGTCGGCCTCGGCGCAGGCCTCCGCCGGGGTGACCACGCGCAGCCCCTCGGCCTCCGCCTTGACGCGGCTCTTGCTCGTCTCGGGCAGACCGACCCGGACGTCGACCCCGGAGTCACGCAGGCTCAGCGAATGCGCATGTCCCTGGCTCCCGTAGCCGAGAACGGCCACCTTCCGGCCCTGGATGATCGACAGATCAGCCGCGTCGTCGTAGAACATCTCGGCCACGGGGGTGCATCTCCTTCGGTGGGTGATTCGTCGGTGGTCGTTCATCGGTAGTCGTGCGTCGGTGGATCGTTTTCGTCCACCGGCGGGTGGTTCACTGGCGGACGCCGTGGTGGGGCTACCGGTCGGGACCGCGGGCACCGGGAGCCGAAGCCGGGGCACCGGTTCCCGCCTGGTTGCGGGTCGCGGCCCGGTAGCGGCCCAGCGGCGACCGGTGGTGCCGATCGCGGTCGCGGTCCCCACCGAGGTACCGCGGTGCACCCGGCGGCGGAACGGTTCCGATCCGTGGTGCGACCCTAGCGGTCATCACCCCGGGCCGTACCCGCGCACCGTGCGGTCCCTATCCGGGCCCCGGTCCCGGCCACGCCCCGATCCGGGTGGGCACAGCACCCGACTGTGCCCACCCGCCACGAGGTGCGATGCGGGTTCCGCGGGGAGGCCGGAGGCCGGAACTCGGGAACCGGAACCGGGGATCGGACCGGGGATCAGGCGGAGCGGAGGGCGCGGTCGGTGATGGAGCGGTTGCCCCGCCCCACGGCGACGAGCCCGGACTGGACGAGTTCCCGGACCCCGAACGGTTCGAGCACCTTGAGGAAGGCCTCCAGCTTGTCCGGATTCCCGGTGACCTCGATCGTCACCGCGTCCGGGGCGACGTCGACGACCTTGGCCCGGAACAGCTGCACCGCCTCCAACACGTGCGAGCGGGTCTGCAGGTCGGCCCGCACCTTGACCAGCAGCAGCTCCCGCTGGACCGAGGCGTTCCGTTCCAACTCGACGATCTTGATCACACTGACCAGCTTGTTCAGCTGCTTGGTGACCTGTTCCAGCGGCAGTTCATCGACGTCGACGACGACGGTCATCCGGGACACGTCGGGGTGCTCGGTCGGGCCGACGGCGAGGGAGTGGATGTTGAAACCACGGCGGGCGAACAGCCCGGCGACCCGGGCAAGGATCCCGGGCTTGTTCTCCACGAGAACCGACAGGGTGTGTGTGCTCATCTCGGGGCCTTTCACGGGCGAGAGCAGGGCGGCTTGAGAGCGGACGAAAAGACAACGGGGCGGAAAGACGAACGGGCGGCGAGCGGACAGGCAGCGGGAGGAGCTATTCCTCGCGGTCCCATTCCGGGCTGAGCCCGCGGGCGTACTGGATGTTGTCGTTGCTCACCCCGGCGGGCACCATCGGCCACACCATCGCGTCGCGCTGCACGATGAAGTCGATGATCACCGGCACGTCATTGATCTCCA
>JARRQM010000431.1:0-4323 GCA_037381765.1 Kineosporiaceae bacterium | reverse complement strand
CGCAGCGCAACCCGACCGCACCGTAGGCCTCGGCGAGCTTGACGAAGTCGGGGACCCGGGAGCCGACCGAGGTGTGCAGGTCGGTGTTGGAGTAGCGGGCGTCGTAGAACAGCGTCTGCCACTGCCGGACCATGCCGAGGCTGCTGTTGTTGATCACCGCGATCTTCACCGGAATGTTGTTGAGCACGCAGGTGGCGAGTTCCTGATTGGTCATCTGGAACGAGCCGTCACCGTCGATCGCCCACACCGGGGAATCCGGGGCACCGACCTTGGCGCCCATCGCCGCCGGCATGCCGAAACCCATCGTGCCGAGCCCACCGGAGTTCACCCAGGCGTTCGGGCGTTCGTGCCGGATGAACTGGGCGGCCCACATCTGGTGCTGGCCGACCCCGGCGACGTACACCCCGTCCGGACCGGTGAGTTCCCCGATCCGCTGGATCACCTGCTGCGGCGCGATCTCCCCGGCCGGGGGTTCGGTGAAGCCGAGCGGGTAGCCGCTGCGCCACTGGTCCAGCTGCTCCCACCATCCGCTCAGGTCGGCCCGCCGGCCGGCTGCGTGTTCGGCGGCCAGGGCGGTACTCAGCTCGGCGATGACCTCCCCGCAGTCCCCGACGATGGGCACGTCGGCGACCCGGTTCTTGGAGATCTCCGCGGGGTCGATATCTGCGTGCACGACGGTGGCGCCCGGGGCGAAACTCGACAGCTTGCCGGTGACCCGGTCGTCGAAACGGGCGCCGAGAGCGACGATGAGGTCGGACTTCTGCAGGGCGGTGACCGCGGCGACGGTGCCGTGCATCCCCGGCATGCCGAGATGCTGGGGATGGGAGTCGGGCAGGGCGCCGCGGGCCATCAAGGTGGTGACGACCGGCGCACCGGACTCCTCGGTGAGCCGGCGCAGGACGTCGGCGGCCCGGGCCTTGATCACCCCGCCGCCGACGTAGAGCACCGGCCGGGACGCCTCGGCGAGCAGCCGGGCCGCCTCCCGCACCTGCTTGCCGTGCGGGCGGGTGACCGGCCGGTACCCGGGCAGGTCGAGCCGCTCCGGCCAGCGGAACGTCACCGTGGCCTGCTGGACGTCCTTGGGAATGTCGACGAGTACCGGACCGGGACGGCCCGTGCCGGCGATGTGGAAGGCCTCGGCGAGCACCCGGGGGATGTCCTCGGCGCGGGTCACCAGGTAGTTGTGCTTGGTGATCGGCATGGTGATGCCGGAGATGTCGGCCTCCTGGAACCCGTCGGTGCCGATCAGGGCCGAGGACACCTGCCCGGTGATGGCGACGATCGGGGTCGAATCCATGTAGGCGTTGGCGATGGCCGTGACGAGGTTGGTGGCCCCGGGGCCCGAGGTTGCCATGCACACCCCGACCCGCCCGGTGACCTGGGCGTACCCCTCGGCCGCATGTCCGGCGCCCTGCTCGTGCCGGACCAGGATGTGGCGCACCGTCGGGGAGTCCATGAGCGGGTCGTACAGCGGGAGGGTGGCCCCACCGGGGATCCCGAAAACGACGTCCACCCCGAGGGTCTCCAGGGAACGGACGATGCTCTCGGCCCCGGTCATGGTCCGGCCGGAGTCCTCCGGGGTGGCTGCGGCGTCACTGGTACTGCGCTGCCCTGACATGTCGCGGGCTCTCCTCGTCGCGGTTGGCGGGTGTGCTGGTCTGATCCGGTCCTCGTGGCCGGTGGCGACCCCGGGGACGACAAGACCCCCCGGCCCGATAGGGCAGCGAGGGGTCGCGCGCTCGGCGGGGTCGGAAGACCTCAGCCGGCGCGCCGTCCAAGTACGAGGGTCTGGTGCACGGGTTCACCGTCCTACGCGGGTGGGGCAGTGTCAATCACACCACCCCGACGTCTCACATCCCGAGACGGCTCGTGGTACTCCGGGACGGCCACCCGACTACCCTCCGGAGCGGACAGCCATTCCGGCGGATCGGGCGCCCCGGCAGCCCCGGGTACCCCGGCGGATCGGACCCCCGACGCCCCGGAGAAGCGGAGGACACCCATGTCCCAGCACGTCGCGTCGATCGACCAGCGTCTCCGTGGCGCAGCGGGAGCATCGGCAACGCTTTCCCGCTCCGGGACTGGTCGAGCACGACCCCGAGGAGATCTGGGGGAACACCCGTGCGGTGGTCACCGAGGCCCTCACCGGTGCCGGACTGACCCCCACCGACCTCGCCGCCGTCGGAATCACGAACCAGCGGGAAACCACGGTCGTCTGGGACCGGCGCACCGGCCGTCCGGTGCATCCGGCGATCGTCTGGCAGGACGTGCGTACCCAGGAGATCTGCGACGGGCTCGGCGCACTCGGCGGCGGCGCGGACCGCTACCGGGCCGCCACCGGCCTACCGCTGGCGACCTACTTCGCCGGCCCGAAACTGCGCTGGATACTCGACGAGGTCCCCGGGGTCCGGGCCGCCGCCGAACGCGGTGAGGTGCTCTTCGGCACGATCGACAGCTGGCTGCTGTGGAATCTCACCGGCGGACCGTCCGGAGGCGTCCACATCACCGACGTGACGAACGCCTCCCGAACCCTGCTGATGAACCTGCACACCCTGGACTGGGATCCGGACATCGTCGCCGAGCTGGGTATCCCCGCGGCGATGCTCCCGCGGATCGCCTCCTGCAGCGAGGTGTACGGGACCGGTGCGCCGGACGGCCCGCTCCCCGGCGTCCCGCTCGCCGGGATACTCGGCGACCAGCAGGCGGCCACCTTCGGGCAGACCTGCTTCGCTGCGGGGGAAGCCAAGAACACCTACGGGACCGGGAACTTCCTCCTGCTCAACACCGGGGCGAAAGCGGTACCGAGTACACACGGCTTGCTCAGCACGGTCTGCTACCGGCTCGGCGACAGCCCCGCGGTGTACGCCCTCGAAGGGGCGATCGCCGTCACCGGTTCGCTCGTGCAGTGGCTGCGCGACGAACTCGGATTGATCTCCTCCACCGAACAGATCGAGCCCCTGGCCCGGACGGTGCCGGACAACGGCGGCGCCTACCTCGTCCCCGCCTTCTCCGGACTGTTCGCCCCGTACTGGCGCCCGGATGCGCGCGGGGCGCTCGTCGGACTCACCCGGTACGTGACCCGGGCCCACCTGGCCCGCGCCGCCTTGGAGGCCACCGCGTACCAGACCCGGGAGGTCGTCGAGGCGATGCGGGCGGACTCCGGGGTCACCCTCACCGAGCTACGGGTCGACGGCGGCATGGTCGTCAACGACCTGCTCATGCAGTTCCAGGCGGATCTACTCGACGTGGACGTGGTCCGGCCGCAGGTCACCGAAACGACCGCGCTCGGTGCGGCCTACGCCGCGGGACTCGCCGTCGGGGTCTGGTCGGGGACCGACGAACTCCGCCGCCAGTGGACCGAGGGCGGTCGCTGGCACCCGACCCTGGACGCCGGACGTCGCGAGGAGCTCTACACCACCTGGCGCAAGGCGGTCACCCGGACCTTCGACTGGGTGGAGACGGAGTAGCCCGGGCCGGGCCCCGGGAACCCGGTGCCCTGGTCGTGGTCGTGGTCGGGATCGGGCGCCGGGGTCGGGCGCCGGGTCCGGGGTCGGGGTCGGGGTCGGGGTCGGGGTCGGGCGCCGGGTCCGGGTATCCCGGGCACCGAGCCTCGGAGTCAGGGCCCGCCGACCGTGCCGATCTCGGCAAACAGGGTGCTGAGCTGCGCGCCGGTGAAGGCCTCGACACCGACCCCGATACCGAGGGCCGCAGCCGCGACGGCGGCGGTGAGTACAGCGAACTCGGCCACGGTGGCTCCGGACTGCTTCCGTCCGTGGGGATGGCCCCGGCCTCCGAATACCCGCAGTGCCTGGTGCGTCCGGTGCGCCTGATGCCTCAGATACGTCCGATACGCCCGAGGGGATCCCGCTGTCCTGGCCATCTCGTCCTCCCGTGACGACCCATCCGAAGAGCCGTCCCAATCGAGCAAAACCGTAACCACAAGTGGCTTACCGAACACATTCAGTAATATCCCACGTCTGGTCAGCTCTCGTTCCTCCCAACGGGCGGTAGCCGGCTCCGGCCCGGGTCCGTCCCGGCCCCCTTCCGGACCCGACCCCGACCCCCGTACCGGTCCGGGCACCACCGGAGGACAACTTCAGGCACCGCCGGAGGGCAACTTCGGGTACCGCCGGAGGACAACTTCGGGTACCGCCGGAGGACAACAGAGCCCCGAACGTCGCGGCCCGGCACGGGATACCGCCCTCGTACGGAGCTGCGCCCGATCCGAAGGGGTGAGCCCTTGGGGCCCCTGGCCCTCACCCCTGAAGGTCCGGGCGCCGGGCCCCGGGACGGGGCTGGGCGGGGCGGCTAGGCGGGGCGGCTGGG
>JARRQM010000430.1:0-2503 GCA_037381765.1 Kineosporiaceae bacterium | reverse complement strand
ACCCTTGTATCGCTGCGGGGTTTCCTTGAGCCGGTGCCCGCGCCGCTCCAGCTGCGCGAGAGTCCGCTGCAGTTCCGCCTCGGAGTAGGTGTAGACGTACTCGGCCTTCTTCCCCCGACCGGTGATCACCTCCAGCCGGTGCAGCGGCGGGACCGCGGCGAACACCCGCCCGGCCTCGACGAGTGGACGCATGTACCGGAAGATCAGGGTGAGCAGCAGGGTGCGGATATGCGCACCGTCCACATCCGCGTCGGTCATCAAGATGACCTTGCCGTATCGGGCGGCACCGAGGTCGAAGGTGCGCCCGGAACCGGCCCCGATCACCTGGATGATCGCCGCACATTCGGCATTGCGCAGCATGTCGGCCACGGAGGCCTTCTGCACGTTCAGGATCTTCCCCCGGATCGGCAGCAATGCTTGGAACTCCGAGGTGCGCGCGAGCTTCGCGGTCCCCAGGGCGGAATCCCCCTCGACGATGAACAGCTCACTGCGGTCGACGTCATCGCTGCGGCAGTCGGCGAGCTTGGCCGGCAACGAGGACGTCTCCAGGGCGTTCTTCCGGCGCTGGGTCTCCTTGTGCTGGCGGGCGGCCACCCGGGTGCGCATGGCCCCGACGACCTTTTCCAGGACGAGACCGGCCTGAGCCTTCTCCGCACGCTTCGCCGAGGTCAGCCGGGCGATGAGCTCGCGCTCGACCACCCGGGAGACGATGCCGCGGACCGCGGCGGTGCCGAGTACTTCCTTGGTCTGCCCCTCGAACTGGGGTTCGGCCAGGCGCACGGTAACCACCGCGGTGAGCCCCTCGAGCACGTCGTCCTTGTCCAGCCGGTCATCCTTGACGCTGTACTTCAGCCGCCGCGCGTTCTCCTCGACGACTTTGCGGAAGGAGCGGAGCAGGGCCTGCTCGAATCCGGCCACATGGGTCCCGCCCTTGGGCGTGGCGATGATGTTGACGAAGGAACGCACCTCGGTGTCGTAGTCGGCCCCCCAGCGCAGGGCGATGTCGACCTGGCAGTCCCGGGTCACCTCGCGCGGCGTCATATGCCCGCGCGCATCGAGCACCGGCACCGTCTCGGCGAACTGGCCGCCCCCGGTCAACCGCCACACCTCGGTGACCGGCTGACCGGCCGCGAGGAAGTCGACGAACTCCCCGATCCCGCCGTCATGACGGAAAGTCTCCTCATGCGGGCCGGACTCCCCCGGGGTTCCGGGCAGGCCCCGCTCATCGCGCAGCACCAAGGTGAGGCCGGGGACGAGGTAGCTGGTCTGCCGGGCCCGGGTGGCCAGCTCGTCATAGGAGAAGGCGGCCTCGGCGAGGAAAATCTCCCGGTCGGCCCAGTAACGCACCCGCGTCCCGGTGACCCCGCGCCGCACCGACCCGGCCACCCGCAGCTCGGAGTGGTCGACGAACGGGGTGAACGGCGACTCCGGTCCCGGCCCGGGACGGGGATCCGCGTAGCGGCCCGGTTCCCCCCGGTGGAAGCTCATCGCGTAGGTCTTCCCGCCCCGGTCCACCTCGACGTCGAGGCGGGCCGACAGGGCGTTCACCACGCTCGCCCCGACCCCGTGCAGCCCACCGGAGGCGGTGTAGGACCCGCCACCGAACTTGCCCCCCGCATGCAACTTGGTGAAAACGACCTCGACCCCGCTCAATCCGGTCTTCGGCTCGACGTCGACGGGGATCCCCCGCCCGTCATCCCGGACCTCCACCGACCCATCGCCGTGCAGGACGACCTCGATCCGGTGGCAGTGCCCGCCGAGAGCCTCATCCACAGAGTTGTCGATGATCTCCCACAGACAGTGCATGAGACCGCGGGAGTCCGTGGTCCCGACGTACATCCCCGGCCGCTTGCGCACGGCCTCAAGCCCTTCGAGGACCGACAGGTGCCGGGCCGTGTAGTCCGACCCGGCGCCGCCCTTACCCGTGCTGCGCCGCGCCGACCGCCCCCGGGCCACGGTGAGGGAATCGTCGGCACGCCTGGTCTGGGTGGACACGGGTCGAAGCTCCTCAAGTCGACGGCAGGGTTATCGTACAGGTGTTCGACCGGAGTGGCGGACACCGCCTGCCGCCCCGACCGACCTTGTCTCTCGTGCCTGGTATCTCGTGCCTGGTACTTCGTCCTGGGCACCTCGTACCGGGCGCCTCGTACTGGCGTACGACCTCCCGAGGCTACCCGCTGGCGCGGGCTCGCCGACCGGCACCTCGGCGCGACACGCGGGCCACGACCCCGGTCCGCACCGGTGAACCCCGGTACGCGGACAGCGAAACGGGACCACGGGGTGGGACCGGGAAGCCCCGAACCTGATTCACTGTTGTCACGGACAGACCACGTTGGGCACCCAACGCCCCCCGGGGCCCCGAGGAGGTAACGACCAGTGACTGCCGCTCTCGCTCCCGCGTCGCTCACGGCCGCGGACCGCTGCGACAGGTGCGGGGCCCGCGCCTACGTCCGCGTTGTCCTCCCCGGCGGCGGCGACCTACTCTTCTGCGCCCACCACGGCC
>JARRQM010000429.1:0-2505 GCA_037381765.1 Kineosporiaceae bacterium | reverse complement strand
ATGCGGCACACGCTGCGAGCCGCGCGCCCGTCAACCGCGCAAGGTTCTGGGTGACGGCCATGGCGGCAGTATCTCGCTACGCCTCGCCCCGTCCCTGAACGGTTCGTTGATGGGGTCGCCCACGGGCTCACCCTCGTCCGGGGAGCGTTCCACGTCACCTGGCGCGCGCAGAGAGGAATCTGCGTCGAGCCAACAGATCTCCGGGTAGCCGACGGCGAGCAGTCGTAGGTACGGGCAGGAGGAACCAGGCGGCAGCGATGGCAAGGTACGCGAAGGCATCCCCGCTGCCCCTGCGGGTGCCGGAAACGCCATCCGAGCAGGTCAAGCCGCGTGCACGTACTCGTGGAGTACTCCGCCGAGCCGGTCGCGTCGTTGGATGTCGAGGTGGTTGAGCCGCGTGTGGTTCCCGATCAGGGTGCGGTCCAGGAGCTCGTGTCCGCAGGTCCGGGCCAGGAATGCCCGATCGGTGTCGGTGGACCGCGGCCGGTCGACCTGCCGCTGGAGAACGGCGAGCTCGTGGCCCAGAGTGAGGATCTCGATGTTCTTCTCGATGCCGCTGACCGGCGGCAACCTGATCGCGGTGAACACGCTCGACACGGCGAGGTAGGACAGGTTCAGCAGCACGATCGACCAGTCCGGCTCCCTCCGAGAGGCTTCCCCTGCTCGCTCGATCCAACACCCGGCGGCATCAGCGACGTCGCTGGTGAAGTGGCACCACGCCGCTGACCTGCACGGACGCAATTCTCGACACCCGCAGGTGATCAGGCGCGATCGGCTCGGCGGCTTGATCCATGAGTAGGCGCAGGTCGCGTAGCTGTTGCGAGGCTTCGGGCACCCCCACCGCGACACACCGATGCAGCCAGGCATCCCTGGCGTTACATAGCTGGAGTTATGATAAGCGTGTCTATGTGGGAGGTTGTGTGATCGTCCGGCCTGCGGAGATGTTCGACCGCGACCAGGAGTGGCGTGCCCTGTCGGCATTCGCCACCGATCCTGCTGCTGGCGCGCGCCTCGGCGTGGTGTCCGGGCGCCGCCGTCAGGGCAAGACGTTCTTGCTGCGGGCGCTGTGCCAGGCGACTGGCGGCTTCTACTTCGCCGCCGATGAGGCCACCGACCGGGAGTCCCTCAACCGACTCGGATCCGCACTTGCGGACCATCTCGGCGCACCTGCCCCGTTCACGTTCCAGACGTGGCACCCGGCAATCGACGCGCTGCTCGCCCTGGGCCGAGACCGGCGGGTCCCGGTCGTCGTGGACGAGTTCCCCTACCTGGCGCGGGCGAACCCGCAGCTGCCTTCGATCGTGCAGAACGCCCTGGCGCCGCTGCGTCCCGAGCGCGAGGCCAGCCGGACCAGCCTGCTGCTGTGCGGATCGGCGATGTCCTTCATGGGCGGCCTACTCAGCGGCAACGCACCCCTGCGAGGCCGGGCCGGCTTGGAGTTGGTCGTCCCCACCCTGGACTATCGCCTCGCTGCCGAGTTCTGGGGCATCGACGACCCGGTCACCGCCATGAAGGTCAACGCGATCGTCGGTGGCACTCCCGCCTACCGTCGCGAGTTCGCCCGCGACGACACCCCGGCCGGCCCCGGCGACTTCGACGACTGGGTCGCGCGCACCGTCCTGTCCCCCACCAGTCCCCTGTTCCGCGAGGCCCGCTACCTGCTCGCCGACGAACCCGACCTACGTGACATCGGCCTCTACCATTCCGTCCTGGCAGCCATCGCCTCCGGCAACGCCCACCGCGGCGGGATCGCCTCCTACCTGGGCCGCAAGTCCGGCGACCTGGCCCACCCCCTGACCGTCCTGCAGGACTGCGGTCTGGTCACCCGAGAACCCGACGCCTTCAAGGGCAACCGCACCACCTTCCGGATCGCCGAACCGCTGGTGACCTTCTACCACGCTGTCATGCGCCCCATCTGGTCCGACCTGGAACACACCCGGGACGCCACACGTCTGTGGCAACGCAGCCAGCGCCGCTTCACCGCCCAAGTACTCGGCCCCCACTTCGAGCACGTGGCCCGGCACTGGACCCGCCACCTGGCTCCGCCCGAAGTACTCGGCGACTACCCCAACCTCGTCGCCACCGGGACCGTCAACGACCCCGCCCGCCGGACCACCCACGAACTCGACGTCATCGCCGTCGGGCTGGACGACGACGACGGCCACCGGCTGCTCGCCCTCGGCGAGGCCAAGTGGGGCGAGACCATGGGAACGCCGCACCTGGACCGCCTGCGGCACATCCGCGACCTACTCACCACCCAAGGCAGGCAAGGCGCCGCTGACGCCAAACGGGCCTGCTACAGCGGCGTCGGCTTCACCGACGACCTGCTCCGAGCCGCCGACCACGACGACAGCATCGCCTTGGTCGCGATCGAGGACCTCTACCGAACGCCCAACCCCTGACAACAACCGCTGAGAACCACTCGTGGCACCAAGCGCCCCCACGGTCACCGCGCAAGCTGACGGCGCTGCTCAGGGGGCCGTCGTCCCTCAACTGAGCGTCAGC
>JARRQM010000428.1:0-2506 GCA_037381765.1 Kineosporiaceae bacterium | reverse complement strand
CTTGCTCGTTCAGTCATGCCCGGTTGTTGGGAAAGCCCCTGGTGGTTGGGGAAGCGGGCATCGCGGCAACCGATGAGGCGGGAGCCCGGCGGCGAGCCGACCTGCTCGCGGCCAAGATGCGGGCGGCTTTCGCCGCCGGGGCGGATGGCTACCTCGTGTGGCATCTGAACTCGGGCCCGACGGACACCTATGACGTGCTCGCGGGAGGGGGGGATCCGCTGGCGCCGGTGATGTTGGCGGAATCCCGGCGGGTGGGGAACTGAACGTTTGTCGCCGGTTCACCCGATCGGGTAACTATCCGGACGGAGGAGAACCGCTCTTGGTGACGCACCGCAAACGGCGAGTCACGCCGGAACGCCTGTCATAAACACCGCGTGGCCGATATTGTGCAGTGCGTGACCGACACGCGGACTCCCGTCATCGCCGACGTCATCGGCGTCCTCGAGCAGATGTACGACCCGGCCTGGGCCCGCGACTGGGACACCGTGGGGCTGGTCTGCGGGGATCCCGGCGTTCCGGTGCGCAAGGTGATGCTCGCCATCGACCCGGTGAGTTCGGTCGTCGAAGAGGCCCTCGCCTGGCATGCCGACCTCCTCATCACCCACCACCCGCTGCTCCCCGAGGCCGTGCACGGGGTCTCCACGGTGACCGCCCGGGGCCGGGTCGTGCACCAACTCATCCGCGGCGGGTGCGGTCTCTACACCGCACACACCAACGCCGATGTCGCCTCGCCGGGGGTCTCCGACGCCCTCGCCCGCATCCTCGGGCTCACCGACCTCGAACCGGTCGCCGCCGACCCGGTGGACCCGGTCGACAAGATCGTCACCTACGCCCCCGAGGAGTACGCGGACAAGGTCATCGGCGCGATCGTCGCCGCAGGCGCCGGTGAGGTCGGCGAGTACTCCCGGGTGGCCTGGACCTCCCTCGGCACCGGGACAATCGTGCCCGGCCCCGCGGGAGGCCCGGTCGGTGCGGGGATCCGCGAGGACATCCCGGAACGCCGGGTGGAAATGATCCTGCCCCGGCACCGGCGGGCCGCCGTGGTCGCCGCCCTGCGCTCGGCCCACCCGTCGGAGGAGGTCGCCTTCGACGTGTTCGAGATGGCCGCCTGGTCCGGGCCGCGCGGGCTGGGCCGGGTCGGCCGGCTGTCCGCACCCACCACCCTGCGCGAGTTCGCCATGCTCGTCGCCGAGGCCCTACCCGCCTCGCACCAGGGGGTCCGGGTGGCCGGTGACCCCACCGCCGAGGTGTCCCGGGTCGCGGTCTGCGGCGGGAACGGCGGCAGCCTCATCGACGCCGTCCGGGCCAGCGGCGCCGACGTGTTCGTCACCTCCGACCTGCACCACCACGTGGTGAGTGAGGCCCGTGAGGAGTCCGGGGAGGCCCCGCCGTACCTCGTCGACGTCGCGCACTGGTCCAGTGAATGGCCGTGGCTCGCCGGTGTCGCCAACCGGCTGGAAGGGGCACTCGAGGAGAACGGGGTGCGGGTCGAGGTCACGGTCTCCACCCGGTGCACCGACCCGTGGTCCTTCCGGGTGCCCAGCGCCGGAGGCGTGGTCCGCTGACCTGTTCCCCGACCGCCGCCCAGGACGCGTAGGGTTCCTCCCGGGTGCACCCGAGAACCGACGGGCGCCGGGCAAGGTGGAGGTACGTGACGTGGTGACCGCGGCGCCGCAGGATCAGTGGCGGCTGCTCGACGTGCAGGCCCATGACACCCGGCTCACCCAAATCGCCCACCGGCGGCGCACCCTGCCCGAGCACGCCGAGGTGGAACAGCTGCGTGAACGGCTGGCGCGGACCGGGGACGACCTCGTCGCCGCCCGCACCGCAGTGCACGACCGGACCCGGGAACTCGCCAAGGCCGAGGCCGACGTCGAGCAGGTGCGGGCCCGGGCCACCCGCAACCAGGCCCGCCTCGACGCCGGGCAGGGCAGCGTCAAGGACCTTCAGGCCCTGCAACATGAACTGGGCAGCCTCGCCGAACGGCAGTCCGTGCTGGAGGACGCCGAACTTGAGGTCATGGAGCGGCTCGAAGCGGCCCAGGAAGGGCTGTCCGGTGTCGAGGCAGCGCGGGAACGACTGGCCGACGAGGTCGCCGCGGCCGAGGCGAAACTGGCCGCCCTGCTCGCCGGACTCGACGACGAGGCCACGGCCGAGACCCGGGCCCGCACCGAGTCCTCTGCCGGACTCCCGGCCGACCTGCTCGCCCTGTACGAGAAGATCCGCGCGCAGACCGGTGTCGGGGCAGCCCGGCTCTACCAGCGCCGCTGCGAGGGGTGCCGGTTGGAGCTGAACACCACTGACCTCAACCGGATCCGGGCCGCCGAACCCGAAAACGTGCTGCGCTGCGAGGAATGCGGCCGGATCCTCGTCCGGACGGCGGATTCCGGGCTGTGAACGCCGCGGTCCCGGGACCCGCCGCACCGGCCGGTCCCGGTTCCACCGCGCCCTCGACCCGGCACGGGTCGGTGCGGGCCCCCCGGGGCTCCGCCAAGGGCGCGCCGAC
>JARRQM010000427.1:0-2510 GCA_037381765.1 Kineosporiaceae bacterium | reverse complement strand
GGACGGGATCCGGCTGGACGGGGTCCGGCGGGGCGGGCGGCCGGGGGTTCCCCGGACGTAGCCGCCGGGTCAGCGGGCGCCCGGCACCGGGTGCGAACCGGCCGGTCGGGGAGGACAGGGAGGTGTGTACCCCGGGGGGCGCGGAGCTGGCGACCGGGTGGTCCGATGAGGCAACGCGCTCCGGCGTTCCCGGACCCCCCGGCGCTCCGGGAACGCCGGGCGACCCCGGCAGCACCGGCGACCCCGACGGCGTGGGGCCCCCCGGTGCCGCGGGGGCCTGTGGCGGCACGGGCCGTTCGGGGTGCGGAAGGGCGAGGGGGATCCGGTTCACCCGGCTCGGGCCGGAGCCCGACCCCGGGTACCCGGACCCGGTCCCCGTACCGATCCGTCCGCCGACGATGTCCGCGGGGACGCGCGGCACGGGGGCCGCGGGGGTTACCGGGGCAGGGGAGACGAACAGGGTCGCCGGGAGCGAGACCCGGGCGACGAGTCCCCGGGCACCGCCGGGGGTGAGGGTCACCGTGATCTCGTGGCGGCGGGCGATGCGGCCGACCACGAACAGGCCGAGTACGTCGGTCGGGGCGAGGTCGAGACGTTCCCGACGGCGTAGCCGCTCGTTCTCCTCGGCGAGACGTTCCGGCGGCATGCCGATCCCCTCGTCGGTGACGGTGACCGTGCACCTGCCGTCGGCTTCGACCTGGGCGGTGACTTCCACGGGCGCGTGCGGCGGCGAGAACTGGGTGGCGTTCTCGATGAGTTCGGCGAGGAGCAGGACGGTGTCGGAAACCGCGGAGGGGGCGAGGAGCGGGTCCTGCACATCACCGAGCCGAACCCGGCGGAATTCCTCCACCGTGCCCAGGGCCGCCCGGATCGCGTCGGGGAGGGGCAGCGGCCCCTCCTCCCCCTGCGGTTCGGCGGCGCCGGACAACACGATCAGGCTGGAGGCGTTGCGGCGCAGCCGGGTCGCCATATGGTCCAGCTGGTAGAGAGTGCGCAGCGGTCCGGGATCCTCCTCCTCCCGTTCCAGCCGGTCGATGAGGGACAGCTGGCGGCCGACGAGGTTGCTCGTCCGCCGTCCGATCCCGGCGAACATGGCCGCGACGTTGCGGCGGCTCACCAGTTGCCGTTCCAGCAGTTCCCCGGAGGTGATCCGCACCCGGTTGAAGGCGACGGCCAGATCACCGATCTCGTCCCGGGTGCGGACCTCGATCTCCGGTAGGGCCGGGACCGCCTCGGGGCCCGCATCCTCGTCGGCCACCCGGGTGAGTTCCTGCCGGGTCAGATCCGCCACCGAGGTGGCGGCCTCGGTGAGCCGACGCAACGGCAACGCGACGGAACGGCCGATCGCGGTGGCCAGCCAGACGACGACGCCGACCAAGAGCACGGCGATGGCGAGTACGGCGAGCGCGCCGATCAGGGACTGGCGGGCGCTCAAGGTCGCCGAGGTGGCCAGGTTCCGGGTCAGGGATCCCTCGACGAGCTGTCGCAACGTGGTCTGCACCTGGACCGCGGAGAGCACTTCGCGGGCCAGCACGGTCGACGCCCCGGTCTCCGGGGCGGAGCTGACCGCGATCGTCGCCTCGGCGATCCGGGTCGCGCTGGCCCCGGTGGTCGCCCGGGCGAACAGGTCGTGCGCGGCGGGGGTGGCGAGCCGGGCGAACCGCGCCACGTGCTGTTTCTCGACGGCCCGGCCGGCGATCACCTCGTCGAGGGTGGAACGCTGCCCCGGGTTCGTTGCCGCGGCGAGGAGCAGGGCGCCGGAGGAACTCGCGGCCTCGTCGGCGCGCAGCAGGGCGTCCAGGGAGAGCAGGGCGGCCCCGTCCCCCGGGCTCGCGGCCGCCTCGTTCTCCAGGCCGAGGGCGTCGATGAGCTGGCCGATCACCGTGTCGTACCGGCCGAGCACGGCGAAGTCGCCGGTCTGGCGGTTCGTCACGGCGTCGGCGGCGACGAGGACGTCGTCGACTCCCCGGGTCGCCGACCGCAGGTGCGGGGTGAGGTCCAGGGCGAGGATCCCGGCCTGGGCGTCCGCGACCTTCTGGTATTGCAGGAGCACCGTGCTCGCGGGGACGAGCCCCGCGTCGAGGTAGCCGACGGCGAGCAGCCGGGCCCGCTGGATCTGTTCGACGAGGCCGCTGATCTGCTGAGCGGTGCGGGCCACGGTGGCGGCCCGGCTGTGGGTGCGGGCCTGGCTCACCCGGTCCCCGACGACCGGGATGAGCAGGGCGACCGCGAGGATGACGGGGATCGCCGCGAGGGCGGTGATCCGCTGGCGGACCAGGAGCCGGTCGAGGATCACCGGAAGTCACCTGTTGCCGGGGCCCGTCCCCCGACACCGCCCCGGGGTGTGTTCCCCGGGCCGGCCCAGCCCGGCCCGGCCCGGCCCGGGGGCACCCGCCCGTTCCCGGGGAGGGCCCCGCCCGGGGCAGGACCGCCGGTAGGGGCGACACCCTCGGCGTGGGATGGTCCGGCGAGGTCCCGGCCCGGCGAGGTCCCGGCCCGGCGAGGGCGCG
>JARRQM010000426.1:0-2517 GCA_037381765.1 Kineosporiaceae bacterium | reverse complement strand
GTGCCGACCGGCCGGCCGGACAGCGCCGCCCAGGTGGGCTCACCGACGAAGCGCAGGGCCGCCGCAGTGGCGACAACCTGCACCTCATACCCGCTCTCGGTGAGCAACCGGAGCAGGGCGACGGCTTTGTAGGCGGCGATCCCCCCAGACACCCCGAGCAGTACGCGGGGCCGCCCCCCGGGATCGCCGGACCCGGCGCCGGGGGGTTCGGCACGCCGGGGCGTGCCGCCGTCGGTCACTGCTCGACGGGCTCGGAGACCAGCAGACCCTCGTTGATCTCCCGCATGGCCACGGACAGCGGCTTCTCCTGGACATGGGTCTCGACGAGCGGGCCGACGTACTCCAGCAGGCCCTCACCGAGCTGGGAGTAGTAGGCGTTGATCTGGCGGGCCCGCTTGGCGGCGTAGATCACCAGAGCGTACTTGGAGTCGGCGGCCTTGAGCAGGTCGTCGATCGGGGGGTTGGTGATGCCCTCAGGGTTGGCGATGGTCCCGGGCACGCAGATACCTTCCTCGGTCCGTCCGGTGCGGTCCCGCCGTGGCGGGGCCAGCACCTGTCAGCCCCGCTCCGTTGCATACGGACGGGGGGTCAGTCCCATACATTGTACGAGTTCATCGGCAGCGTTCCGGACGTCGTCGTTGACGATGGTCCGGTCGAACTCCCGTTCCGCGGCGAGTTCCAGCCGCGCCGTGCGCAACCGCCGTTCACGTTCGGCACGCGTCTCGGTGCCCCGGCCGACGAGCCGGCGGACCAACTCGTCCCAGGACGGCGGGGCCAGGAAGACGAAATGGGCCTCACCCCCGAGAGAAGCCCGCACCTGGCGGGCTCCCTGGAGATCGATCTCCAGCAGGGCGGGCCGGCCCTCGTCGAGGGCCTGGGTCACGGCCTCCCGCGGGGTCCCGTACCGGTGCCGGCCGTGTACGACGGCCCATTCGAGTAGTTCCCCGCCGGCGATCATCGCGTCGAAACGCTCCTCACCGACGAAGTGGTAGTGCACGCCGTCAACCTCACCGGGACGCGGCGGCCGTGTGGTCGCCGAAACCGACAACCACACCTCGGGGTAACGCTCACGGATATCCGCGGCCACCGTTCCCTTCCCGACCGCCGTCGGGCCGGCAAGAACGGTGAGCCTCGACCTGCCCCGGGCCGCCGCAGCCACCGGCGACGGTCAGCGGGCGAAGCGCTCGATGAGCGCCGCGATCTGGTTGGCCCCCAGTCCTCGCACCCGGCGGGACTCCGAGATTCCGATCTCCTCCATGATCTGCCGCGCCCGGACCTTGCCGACCCCGGGCAGGGCCTCGAGCAGGGCGGAGACCTTCATCTTCCCGATGACCTCGTTCTCCTTACCCTCCCGGATCACCTCTTCGAGAGAGCCCTGGGAGTACTTCAACCGGTGCTTCACCTCGGAGCGGGCCAGGCGTGCAGCGGCGGCCTTCTCCAGGGCGGCTTTCCGCTGCTCATCGGTCAGGGAGGGCAGTGCCACAGGGTCACCTCAGTCGATCGTGGAATCCGTCGGCGCGGATTCTGATCCCGCGCCGACCGCAGATATTGAACTTAACGAGTCGTGCAGGTCGGGAGCAACGCGACCCCCTGGACACCCAGAGAATCCGCTTCCCCGGGTGTACCGGCCCCCCGGACACCACGGGAACCGGTCACCAGCGGTTCCGCCGACGGTCCGGTACCGACCACAACCCCACCAGAGTACGGCCTGTGACGGGTGACGTCCTGCCCCGGCAGACACCGGATCCGAGGACGTCCCGCTCCCCGGCCCGGAACCGAACCGGAAACCGGGCCAGAAACCGGGCCGGAAACCGGGCCCAGAACCAGGAACCGCCCCACGCTCACCCCGCCTCCCGGTGGGCGTGCCCCACCGCGTCGGCGACGGTCGCGAACCCCCGCTCGGCGAGTGCGGCAGCGAGTTCGTCGCGGACCCGCACCGGGGCGTGCGGGTCGTGGAAGGTCGCCGTACCCACCTGGACGGCGCTCGCCCCGGCCAGGATGAGTTGCAGGGCGTCCAGACCGGAGGTGACCCCGCCGACCCCGACGATCGGGGCCCGCGGCAGCAGGCCGAACCGCATCGCCGCATGTACCTGCCACACGCTGCGCACCGCGACCGGGCGGATCGCCGGACCGGACAGCCCCCCGGTGATCCCGGCGAGTGCGGGCAGCAAGGTGTCCGTGTCGATGACCATCCCGAGCACGGTGTTGATCATGGTGAGCCCGTCCGCACCGGCCTGCAGGCAGGCCCGGGCGATCGCGACGAGGTCGGTGACGTCCGGGGAGAGCTTCGCGAACACCGGCACCCGCCCGGCGACCTCCTCGGTCACCCCGGTGAGCACCTGGGTGGAGGACAGCGGATCACAGGCGAAGACGAGACCCCGGTTGGCCACGTTCGGGCAGGAAATGTTCACCTCAAGGGCGGCCACCCCCGGTTCGGCGGCCACCCGGGCGGCGACCTCACGGAACTCCTCGGGGTCGTTCCCGGCGACCGAGACGACCACCCGGGCACCACGTTCG
>JARRQM010000425.1:0-2758 GCA_037381765.1 Kineosporiaceae bacterium | reverse complement strand
GTGACCGTCTGCGAATCGGGCTGGGGAGTGTGGAACGTGGGCGGTCTTGCCGACGGGGAATCGCGACGAGTCCAATCCCACGAGAGAAGAGGGCCGAAGAGGCTGAGCCGCCGCCTGGTTGCCCAAGCAAGGAAGCGGGGTGCTCCCGCTCATGACCGCTGGCAATCGGGGCTCCTCGACGAAGAAGGCTTCGGGCGAGCATGACGCCTTGCGATGGATGTCCGGTCGTGTCGAATTGAGGTCGTTCAGGCAGGTGCTGGATCCGATCCGTGGTGTGTATAGTATGCGCATGGCAAGGGTGAATATCACGATCCCGGACGAACTGCTGGAGCATGCCCGCACGGCTGGTCTGAACGTGTCGCGGCTCGCTGCGGCGGCCCTTGCGGAGGAACTCGACCGACGCGCGAAGATCGCCGCGCTCGACGCCTACCTGGCGGAGATGGATGCCGAGTTCGGTCCGGTGCCCGACGACGAACTCCAGGAGGCCGCTGCCTGGACCGATGGGCTCATCGCCGGTCGGCCCGCCGCCAAACACGCCGGAAGCGGGACGAGGCCGGCGCGTTCCGCATGACGCTCATCCTCGACTCCGGGGGCGTCAGCGCCCTTGCCGGACACCGCGCACGGCTGACCGAACTGCGCAACCGAGGCCTGTGGCCGCCGCAGGTGCCCGCGGTCGTCCTGACCGAGGCACTGACCGGAGACGCCCGCCGGGACTTTCACGCCAATCGCCTGCTGCGTACCTGCCAGGTCCGCGACATCGACGAACCCATGGCGCGCGAAGCCGCCCGGTTGCGTACGGCGACGGGAAAGGCATCGAAGATCTCGGCCGTGGACGCCGTCGTCGCTACTTTCGCCAGCCTCCACCCCGACCCCATCATCTTGACCAGCGACCCCCGCGACCTGGGCGCGTTGGCAGCGCAGACGGGTCGCCCCATCACCGTCGCGGCGACCTGAGGGACGCCTGACCGTCCCGCATAGCGTTGCTGAACCGCTGTGACGCGGCCGTCTGCCTCCTACCGCGAGTCGCCTGTTCCAGCGATCGTGCCGACTGGCGCGTCCTCGTAGGCTGTCGTCGTGAGTGAGGCCCCGGACGAGGGTCCGTTCTTCCATGGCACAAGAGCCGACCTGCAGGTGGGTGAGTTGCTCACGGCTGGCTTCCGATCGAACTACCGGTCCGATGTGGTGATGAACCACATCTACTTCACCGCGCTGCGTGACGCTGCCGGACTCGCCGCGGAACTCGCAGCAGGTGAGGGTGCTCCACGCGTTTACGTTGTTGAGCCAACCGGGGTGTTCGAGGACGACCCCAACGTGACGGACAAGAAGTTCCCAGGCAACCCCACCCGGTCCTACCGCAGCAAAAAGCCGCTCAGGATCGTCGACGAAGTGACCGACTGGAAACGGCTGACACCTGCGGAGTTACAGACATGGCGCGACCGGTTGGCGGCACTCCGCGCAGATACACGCGGTGAGATCATCAACTGATCGAGGCATCCGCATCTGCCGCGTTCCGGACGTCACGGCACTGTCGTACTTGACCGTTGTGGGCGGGGCGCGGTTGGCGTGGACAGGGAATGACTCACTACGGCAGTGCGCATCGAGTACTGCTCAGTCGTCGAACTCGAATCCGGCCTTCGTGGCCCGTGCGACCACGTCACGCACCCGCACACTCTCGCGGGTGACTGGAGCCAGCAGAGCGGCGAGATCCTCCAAAGCCGCCCGGTCGCTGCCGTACGCGCAGAACATGCCGGCTTCGCTGTCATAGTCGAAGCGGCTGACCAACCCGTGGGCTTGCTTACCGACCAGGAACTGGGCCACTCCCTCCCAGAAGTAGCCGTTCGGCTCATGTCCCAGCTCCTCGATGGCCTCATCTACCGCGGTCGATCCGGCGTTGAGCAGGAGGGCGTAGGAGCCGGGCTCGGTCTCGATCAGCTTCAACGGATCCATGACGAGGATCATGCCAGCTCAGCCCGCCGCCGTACCCGTCCCGGCCGGGGCGAGCATGCCGCGTCTCCTGGAGCGGTTCGGCGATGCGAAACACGGCGGCCGACGGTCCTTCTGGTCCGCGGGGCCGATCGCGCCTCCCCGCATGCTTGCGGGGAGGGCTTGTTCGGAGGCCTGTCCGTGGGTTGGTGTTGATACCGTCCGGCGCGTGACGTGGATGCGCAGACGTCGCGCCGAGGAAGCACCAGTTGCGGGGGCGGGAGCGGGACTGTCTGAGGCGTGCTCGGTCTTCGTGCAGGCGCTCGCTGACGGTGATCGTGCGGCGACAGTCAGGGCGCGCCAGGTGGCCGTAACCGGGGCTCGGACCGCGGGAGTGGTCGCGCGGTCCTGGAACTCCGGCCCCGCCTACCCCCTCATGACGCCCACCGTCACCGTGGACGAGGTCCTCCCCGCCGATCAGGCCGCACGCTGGTTGGCCCGGGTCGCACCACCCGCGGCCTCCTCCCTCGGGTAGCTCCACGCCGCCATCGACGACCGGATCTGCCGTTGAGCGCGCTGGCGCGTTTCTATGCCGCCGAGCGGTAGTTCGGGGCGCCTTACGGGTTCAGTCCTGGCGTATTCAGCTGTCGAGCTGCGTCTTCGTAGAATCCCACGAGTTCGGTGATCGGAACGGGCTGACGGGCGGTGTCGGCGAGGTCCTGGGCCTCGGGGGTGAATGGTGGCGGGTACAGCGACAGGCCCTGCCCTGGCGCGAGTGCCGAAACCTCGTGTTGCCATCCCGGCCAGCGCAGTGAGGCGAACGCCTCGGACAGAG
>JARRQM010000424.1:0-2554 GCA_037381765.1 Kineosporiaceae bacterium | reverse complement strand
GGCCGGGACCGGGCCGTCGCCGTCCGGGAACTCCGTGGTCGCCGGGGAGGAGGACACCGCCCCCCGCGAGTACCGGCACGGCGACGACCTGCGCCGGGTGCACTGGCGGGCCACGGCCCGCCGCGGTGAGCTCATGGTCCGCCAGGACGAGCAGCCGCGGCAGCGGCGGGCCACCGTCCTGCTCGACACCCGGCGCAACGCCCACCGCGGGGAGGACACCGGATCGTCCCTCGAATGGGCGGTGAGCGCGACCGCCTCCATCGCCGTGGCCCTCGTCGAGCAGCGCTACGCGGTGCGGCTGCTGTGCGACGGGCGGGCCACGGTCTGGTCGACCCCGGGCTCCCCGGAGGCCGCCGGTACCTTCCTCGACGAGCTGGCCTCGATCTCCCCGGCCGGCCCGGAGACGCTGACCGCGGCGATCGGCGCGGCATCCGGACCGGGCAGGGACGGCCTTCTCGTCGCCGTCCTCGGTGAAGTCGCCGCAGCGGATGCGGCGGCCCTCGCGGCGCTGGGGCGCCGTGGCGGGCACGGAATGGCCATCCTGCTGCGCACCCCCCGGTGGGCGGGGCTGCCAGCGGAGCAGGGCACCGAACTCGACACGGTCCGGGAACGGGCCGGGGCCCTGCTCCGATCCGGCGGGTGGACGGTCACCGAGGCGGGACCGGAGGAGACCCCGGTCGTCCCCTGGAACCGCCTGACCGGCCGCGCCGTCCCGAACACCCCCGCCAGCGGTGCGGCCTCCCCCGCAGGTGGCGTGTCATGACCCCGGACGGACGTCCCCGGGCGGCGGTCGCGGCGGCGGGGGCCGCACTCGCCGCGAGCCTCGGCGTCGCTGCCGCCCTCCTTCCCCTGATCCGCGACACCGGCTGGTTCTCCGCGGTATTCGTCGTCCTCGCCTCGATCACCGTGTCCGGAGTGCTGGCCCGGCAGCTTCTCCGGTGGCTCCCGGCCGCCGTCGCGGTACAGGTGATCGTCTTCGCCTTCACCGTGACGGCACTGTTCGCGCGAGACGCCGCGGTGTGGGGAATGCTGCCCGGCCCGGATGTCTGGGAGCAGCTGCGGGCACTCGCCGCAGCGGGGACGCAGGTCACCCGGGACCAGCCGCCACCGGTGCCGGCGACCCGGGGAGTGCTCCTCCTGGCCGTGACCGGGGCCGGGGTCGTCGGCCTGCTCGTCGACGTGATCGCGGTATCCCTACGCCAGCCCGCGGTTGCCGGGTTACCGCTCCTCGCCGTCTACTGCATGCCGACCGCGGTCCTGCCGAAAGGTCTCGGCTGGCCGTACTTCGTCGTGGCCGCGGCCGGATTCCTCGTCCTCATCGGCGCTGAGGCGGGCGACCGGGTCCGGGCCTGGGGCCGGATGCTCGACGGCGACCGGGGCGGGCCGCCGCGGACACCGCCGCCCGGGACACCGCAACGGAAGACCGGGCAGCTGACGACCCCGCCACCGGGCGCATCGTGGCCAGGCGTTTCGTGGCCCGGGATACCGCTGTTCCGGACACCGCTACGGGGTGCCCACCGGATGGTGGTGGTGGTTCTCGCGCTCGCGGTCGTCCTTCCCGGTCTCGTCCCGGGGCTGGACGAACAGCTCATCGGTCCCCGATCGGAGGCCGGGAACGGCAGGGAGGACAGCACCATCCGGGTCGTCAACCCGATCCTCGACCTGCGCAACGACCTCACCGACCGCAGCGACGCCGTCGTGTTGAGCTACCGCACGGATGACCCGGCCCCGGAACCCCTGCGGATCGTCACCGATGACGCCTTCGACGGCCGGACCTGGTCCCCCTCCGTCGGCACGCTGCTGCGTAGCCAGCAGGTGCAGTCCGGGATGCCGGTGCCCCCGGGGCTGGGCCCGCAGGTGTCGACGACGACGCACAGCACGCAGATCTCGATCGGCGGCCTGGACGAGACCTACCTCCCGCTGCCCTACCCGGCGACCCGGGTGGACGTCCCCGGCACGTGGCTGTGGGATGCGGACACCTTCAACGTCGTCGGCTGGGGGGTAACCACCCGCGGATTGTCCTACCAGGTCGATCACCTCGTGGTGCGGCCGTCCCCGGAGCAGCTCGCCGGGGCGGGGCCGGTCCCGCCGGCGGTGGCGTCCCGGTTCACCATCCTGCCGGAGGAGCTACCGGCTTCGATCGTGCAGGCAGCCCAGCGGGTGGCCGGCCCGGGAAACCCCTACCAGCAGGCCACCCGGTTGCAGTCGTGGTTCCGTTCCGGGGGCGGGTTCACCTACAGCGAAACCCTCCCCGGGGAGGGGCGCGGGGACAGCGGCGGCGACGCGGTCGCCTCGTTCCTGCACCACCGGGTCGGCTACTGCGTGCACTTCGCCTCGGCGATGGCCGTGATGGCCCGCAGCCTGGGCATTCCGGCCCGGGTGGCGGTCGGTTTCCTCCCCGGGGAACCCGGCGCCGAAGGCCGGTACACGGTGCGACTACGCGATGCGCACGCCTGGCCGGAACTGTACTTCGCCGGGGTCGGCTGGGTCCGGTTCGAACCGACCCCGGCGGGACGCACCGGGACGGCCCCGGCCTGGACGGTGCCGCAACCGG
>JARRQM010000423.1:0-2563 GCA_037381765.1 Kineosporiaceae bacterium | reverse complement strand
CCCCGTCGGGTACTTGCGGGGGCGCGGTCGCCACCAGGACCGTGAGGTCCCACTCCGCGGTCGGAAGAACGCTGCCGCCGTAGGTGGTCAGCCAGGGCCCGCCCCCGGACCTGTCGATGATCACGCCGCGGCGACGGGAGCTCATGACAGATCCTCGATACACTGGTCGACGAGGTCGTACCTCCGACGAACAAGGGAGCCGGGATCGTTCGATGAACCCGCGTAGAACGGTTGGTCCGGCCACCTGTCGGTCACGAGAACCCGCACCGTGAGCCTTCCGCTGTTCCCCAGCGCTTGCGCGAGATGACCGGACTCCATGTCGACGAGGTCGGGGCACATCGGTGACTCGCCGAGCGTGTATCCGGCGAGAAGGTTGGGCACACTTGTGATTACGAACGGGTCGCGACCTAATAAGGGCCACGTCCGGTGGGCACCTGCGGGCTGCCGGGCTTCCGCGGGGCACACGATCTCGCCCACGTCCACGGCACCCGTGAGGGAGCCCGCATAACCCAAGAGGTGGACGTGTGACGCACCCTGCAACGTTGGCACGAGGTCTAATAACGCGGAGCCTTGCGGGATCAGGATGACGTGCGCCCCATCCCGATCCAGCCGAGGCCACCAGCCACCGCGATCATGGACGACCCAGCCAGCTTCGGCGAATCCGCGGAAGACCCCGGCGATCGGGGTCAGGATCACCGAGCTGTCGCCCGCGAAATCCCCCACCAACGTCCTCCTCACCTGATCGGCGATCATGATGGCGTGCCCCGCGCGGTCAGCATTGGCAGGGGGCAGCTGTCCGTCTCCTGCAGCAAGGCTTCCAAGGCTCGACACTGGACGCCGACGATCTCTCGCAGCGGGGTTTCCTTGATGTTTCCCAGCGTGAAGGCGTCCGGCTGCGCTTTACATAGCCACGAACACACACTCACGTTCCCGGACGAGTCAATGTGGATCAGGCGCGTCTGAGCAGGACACCCTCGCTCGGCTCGCGAGCCTCCGGGGCCGAAACCGTGATCGATCGTTATCGGGAGATCTTGACGAGCCTCCAGGTCCCGCATCGTGCGGTCGAGCATGCGAGCCCCCTCGACGTCAAGGAGCAACTCGGGGTGACCCGCCGCCCTTCCGAGAGGCAGGACTGAATGGAAGGACACTGCGGAGGCACCCACGCGGATGAGGCTGGCCACGAGTGTGTCGAGCGTGCCGATGTTGGTGGGGGTCACCGTTACGCTGACCCCTACCCGGAGGCCGGCGGCCACGGCGCGCTCGATGCCGCCCAATGTCCTGGCGAAGGCCCCTGCTCGGCGCCGCAACCCGTCATGGTGCGCGGCGTCGCCACCGTCCACGCTCACGCTCAGCTTCGTAATTCCGGCCCGGCGAAGTCGCGCCACCACCGGATCGCTCAGGTGATAGCCGTTGGTCGCGACGTTCACCTGGATGGCGCTCGTGTCGATTACCTCCACCAGATCGAGGAAGCCCTTCTTGAGGAGAGGCTCGCCGCCCGAGAAGTAGACCTTGGTCACTCCCAGGTCGGGGAGCTGTGTCGCGGCAGCGATAAGGACATCCACGGACGACTCGCGCCGGCGGTCGACATCAGGGCCTGAGTGACTGCAGCAGTGGTCACAGGTCAAGTCGCAGAATCGTGTGACCTCCCACGTCACCTGTCGACCCGTCAGGGGCGGCCGGAAGCGGCAGGACTCCTCGGTCCTCACAGTTGGTTCCATAGACGAACCGCCATTCTCAGTGGCTCGGTGGCGAGCATCAGTACCTCCGGCGAATGACTTACCACCTGTGGCTGATCCGCCAGCACACGGGTGAAGAACGCGGCGCAGGACACCGCCCATAGCACGCAGCACGCGGCGGTCTGACGGGGCGTGATAGCGACCGCCCCATCGTCATGTGCGAGATGATCGAGCATATCCGCCGCCAGCGCACCGCGGGTGCCCCAGTCGACGCCGAGCGCAGGATTGTAAGCGAGGCGGACCACGTCCAGCGCGGGCACGTCGAGCCCGAAAGACTCGAAATCGATCGCCATCGGTCCGTTACCCCCAAGTAGAATGTTCGACGGCTGAAAATCCCCATGAACGGTGCGCGCGGGCAACGCGGAGACGATGGGCCACACCACACTCGGGTGAGGAAGCCCACGACAGTCTGCCCGCCCCTCCAGCTCACGCCAGGCGCGGGCATAGCCGGGATGCTCCGGCGCACGGCCGAAGGGCCCAGTGGTCAGGGAGGAGTACAAGGCCGGGACGCCTGCGAGCGCAGCCCCAAGAGCGGCGCCACGGAGGTCGCTCAACCGCCCACCGGGGACGTGGTCGGTGATGAGCAGCCGCGCCTCTGCATCGGCGAGATACACGCGCGGCACGCTCGGGAGACCATTCCAGCGCGCGTACGCCGCGAACTCGTTCTTCATGTCGTCCACGGCCTCCGGCGCGTATGCCTTCGCGAACCGCAGGCCGCCAGCCGTCCGACAGGACGCCAACACGTGATCGCGCCGGTGCGCGCTCACGACCTCGATCTGCGAGCCGGACCCCGCCCAGTCACGCACCGCCGCCAGCGCCCCCACTCG
>JARRQM010000422.1:0-4214 GCA_037381765.1 Kineosporiaceae bacterium | reverse complement strand
ATCGTGTCGACCCACCCGAAATGTTTGGTCAACCTGTTCTCTGTCGTGTTGTTGAACTAGGTGAAGGAGTCGTTGGAGCACAGGAGGAATATTGGGGGATCGGACCTCGTTCCGGGTCGTTCTGCACTGGCAATCGAGACCCGAGAAGGAAAGTCCCTGCGACACCTACTCGTCCGGGGTCTGCTGGTGGTGGCGCTGGCGCTCGGGGGAGCCGTGGTGATGGCGTCGCCGTCCCAGGCCTCCGCCCGCCCTCCGTGCGATTACGTCAACACCATCGGGACGCGGGCGATATCACCGGAACACGGTGATGTTACGACCACCCTCACCAATTGGCCCATGCAGAGCGGGACTCCGAGCAGGGGATCGCTTGACTGCTACGTCAACCAGAATGCCAGCGCCGCCGCGGTCAAGTCCCTGCAGACGACGATCAACCTGTGTTACATCGCTCCCGACAGGATTTCGGACGCATGGGGCACGACGAAGAACCCTCGCTGCTGGTCCGCATACTGAGCCAGCGCAGTCGGAAGATCGTCGGTGCTGCGGCTAGTACCGGGATCACCTGCGCACCACCCGGGGCGTTGCGTCGAGTGCAACGTTGAGCACAGGGCACGGCGGGGACACGCCGTACGGTCGTGCACAACGTTGCACTCGACGTGTGTGGAGTTCGGACAACGGGGTCAGCTGGCACAGGGCCTTACCGGGAGGCATGTACCGGGTGGGACCTGGGGGCGTCGCCGCGCGGGTCAGGGGGTCGATGCGGAGAGGAGCTGCCGGAGCTCGTAGGCGCGGTCGGTGTGCGGGTCGAGTTCGTCGAGGAACGCGGCGAGGTTCCGCCGGGTGGTGAAGTCCAACGCGGTCGGGGCGGTAGCGGCGGTCTTGGCCAGGGCACGGATGGCCCAGTACTGCCCGAACCCTTCCGGCTCGCTGAGGAGGGCGGACACCAGGGCGCGGGTGTTCTCCGGGGCGGGGTGGGCGTAGCCGTGGGCGTAGCCGGCAAGGCGTCGGCCGCTGCTGGTGGGGTCGGAGACGAGGCCGGGGACGTCGATGCTGGTGCGGTCGGCACCGATGAGGGCGCGGACCAGTTCGGCGGCGACGCCGGTCATCTGGGAGGTCCGGAGGATACCCGGGGGTTGGGTGGCGCGGATGGTGTCGTAGCGGTGAGCCAGGTCGTCAATTTCCCGGGCGGTGTCCTGCGGGTCGGCCGCCCGGGTGCCGCTCTGGCTGCGCAGGGCACCGACGGTGACTTCTTCGGTGACACGGGTGGTGCAGACGGCGCCGATCGCGGCGGACTTGGCGTCGGTGGCGAGGGTGCGGGCCGCGCTGGCGTCCTCGCTGGCCTGCTCCAGTTTGCGTTTGAGCGAGATCCCGAATCCTGAGATCTCGGAGAAGAAACGGGTCAGCGCCAGGAGCGCGAGTAGTTCCAGCCCGACCATGGGGGGATCGGTGGTTCCCAGTTTCCGGCACACCGGGATGACGTTCCCGGCCTGGGTGACGTGTTCCTCGCAGACGCGGGTGGCGTAGTAGAGGGCCGCGCCGGCGGCCAGGGTCCCGAGGAGCGCCACGGCCGCGATCCACTGCACCCAGTGCGCGCGCAGAGCCTTCCCGAGTTTGCGAAGACCCCGGGTCACCTTGTGCACATCGGTTCGCCGGTACGTGGCGTCCTCGCCGGGGTCCGGACCCGGATCGGCCCCGGGTTGGGCGGGGCCGGGCCCGGGCCCGGAATCGTTCAGGGCCGGAGCGACTCGACGATCCGGGATACCCGGTGCAGCTCGACCATGAGGTCCTGCCATTGCTGCGGACCGATCCGGGTGACAAGCGCATCCTGAGCGGTCCGCCACCGGGAGGTGGCCTCTTCCAGCACGGTGCGGCCGTGATCGGTGAGGCGGACGATCCGGTGCCGGCGGTCCGTCCCGGGGGAGGAGATGAGCAAGTCGCCCCGCTCCAGCGGGGTGAGCGCCCGGGTCAGCGACGTGCGGTCGGTGGCCAGGAGGAACGCGAGGTCGGACAGGGTTACGCCCCCAGACAGCGGACCGTCCCCGACCGGGGGTCCATCCCCAGCCGGAGGGCCATCCCCAGTCGGAGGGCCATCCCCAGTCGGAGGGCCATTCCCAGTCGGCGGGCCATCCCCGACCGGTAGGCCGTTCTCGGCCAGGGAGACGGCTGAGAGCAAGGAGAACTGTGTCGAGCGCAGGCCGGTGGGGGCGAGGGCGCGGTCGTAGTGCTGGCTGATCAGCCGGGCGGCCCGCCGGGTGTTGAACCCCACGCAGGGCACGGCCACACGCGCGAGGGCGTCGAGTTCGTCCCGATCCAGTTCGCGGAACACGGTGTCACCTCCTCCGTTCAGCCTAGGTGTCCTTGACGATGCATGTGTACACACCTATTTTCGCCGTCATGGTGACCTGGCCGGAATGGCTTGACCGTGACCTGTACCCGTTTGCCGCGCACCGATTCGCGGCGGATGGCGGCGAGATGCACTACGTGGACGAGGGGGAGGGGCCTCCGGTCGTTTTCGTCCACGGCAACCCGACGTGGTCGTTCCAGTTCCGGACCGCGATCCGCGAGCTGAGCCCGACCCACCGGTGCGTTGCCCCGGACCATCTCGGCTTCGGCCTATCGGATAAACCGGCCGGCTGGTCGTACCGTCCGACCGAGCACGCCGCGAACTTCGCCCGGTTCATGGCGGACCTCGACCTGACCGGGGTGACCTTGGTGGTCGGCGATTGGGGCGGCCCGATCGGCCTGTCCTGGGCGCTGGACCACCCGGAACGGGTCCGGCACATCGTGATCACGAACACCTGGCTCTGGTCGGTCCGCGGGGACCTCTACTACCGGGGGTTCAGCACGCTGATGGGCGGCCCCGTCGGCCGGTTCCTGATCCGGCGCCGCAACGCTTTCGCCCGGGACGTCCTACGGGCCGCCTTCGCGGACAAGACGAAACTGACGCCGCAGATCCACGAGCACTACCTGGCCCCGCTCGCAGACCCGGGGCAGCGCACCGGTACCTGGGTCCTCCCCCGGCACATCATGGCGTCCAGTGGCTGGCTCTCCGGGCTCTGGCGCAGGCGGTCGGTGCTCGCCGGGATCCCGATGAGCGTGCTGTGGGGGACCGAGGACATCGCCTTCCGGGACAAGGAACTGCGGCGATGGGCAGCCGCGTTCCCGCATGCCTCGGTGGACCGGCTGCCTGTCGGACACTTCATCGCCGAGGAGGACCCGCAGGCACTCATCGACGTGATCAGGGCCGGTGGGGACGAGCCGTCGCATCGTCTGGAGGACACCCCGCCTCGCATCTGATCTCTACCCGTGGTCGATTCCCGCCCCGCGGTCGAACCCCGCCTCGCGGTCGAGCCCCGCCTCGCGGTCGATTCCCGCCCCGTGGTCGAGCCCCGTTCCGCGGTCGAACCTGGCCCCGAAGTTGGGCCTCCTGTCGTCGGCAACGCCGAACCGGTGCGGGTGGTTCTGCTCGCCGCGGTGTCCTTGCGGTGGGTGATGCCGTGCGGGTAATACTCGCGGTATGCCAGGAACGATCGGTGGGCGGCCCGTTCTCGGCGGGACCGGTGCGGGCACGGAGGTTCCGCCGGCCGGGGCGGCTCCGTGCTGACCGCGGTCGTCGGGGCCGGCGGGGTCGGGGGCCTGCTCGCGGCCCTGCTGCACCGTGCGGGCGCCGACGTGGTCCTGGTCGTCACCTCCCGCTCGCGGCAGCTGCTCGCTGAGGGGGGCCTGCGGGTCGACAGCGACCTGTTCGGGCGATGGGTGAGCCGGCCACCCCTGAGCCTGCAGGTGCCCTCCGGCGCGGCCGTCCTGCTCGCGGTGAAGGCACCGCATCTGGCGCAGGTGGTACCCGGGGTGGTGGCGGCGGGTCCATCGCAGGTGGTCACCTTGCAGAACGGCATCGAGCACGTCGCCCGGCTGCGTGGGGCGATGCCGCACACGCCGATCACCCCCGCGGCGATCTATGTCGAGACCCGGCGCATCGACGATCCGGTACGGCTGCCGCCGGTGACCATCGAGCACCGCAGCCCGTTCTTGCGGTTGCACCTGCCGGCCGGTGACGAGCACGGGTTCGCCGGGCCGCTGCGGGCGGCCGGAGCCGAGGTGCGGTACGCCGGGGCCGAGGACGCCGTGCTGTGGGACAAGTTCGCCCTCCTGGCGCCGATGGCCCTGCTCACCGCCTACCACCGGGCTCCGCTCGGTGCGGCGCTCGCCCGAGACCC
>JARRQM010000421.1:0-2580 GCA_037381765.1 Kineosporiaceae bacterium | reverse complement strand
CGCGGTCACCTCGCGTGGTGACGTTCCCCCACTCACCTCATGTCCACACCTGTGGATAACGTCGGGAAACTGTGGAGAAGGGTCGCGTGACTGGCGGAAACACCCGGATGTGAGATGTGGATCGGAGAGCGGGGCTGCGGTGGATCTGCCCGCGCCGGGACCAGTTCTTCCGGTGTGTCCGTCAGCTTACGGACTGTACTTATCCACAGGTGTGGACATGAGGTGAGTGGGGGAACGTCACCACGCGAGGTGACCGCGGGCTACCGGGTGGTGAAGGAACCGTCCGTCGGGGCAACCCGCGGCGAGGAAATGCGAGGCCGGCGAGCGCGCGGCGAGGAAATGCGAGACCGGTGAGCGCAGGGCGAGGAAACCGGAGGCCGGCGAACGAGGGGACGGCGCATCCGTGCCGGGGAACCGGGGAACGGCGGACGCGAGGACAACGATCGTGGAAACGGCACCGCGTGCCGGGAAAAGCCGGGCGGAACGGCGACGTGCCTCAGGACACGCCCTCAGCGCCAGCGGGTGGCCATGGCAAAGCCGAGCAGGAGGATGCCGAAGCCGATCCCGAGGTTCCAGTACTGGATATCCGGGATCGGGTACTGGGTCTGGCTCACGTAGAACACGACGATCCAGACGAGCCCGAGCAGCAGCAGCCCCACCATCGTCGGCAGGAAGAGCGGACCGTTGGGCTTGCGCACCTTGCCCCGGGCCGACGGCGGGGTGTAAGCGGCCTTCTTGCGGACCTTGGACTCGGGCATCGGGGGCTCCTCGTGCGGCTGGCATGCTCGTGGTCGCCCGCACTTTCGCCCGGCAGGGCCGGGAACACACGGGACGTCGTCTAGCGTAGACCGTGACGACGCAGCAGCAGGGAGCGGATATGTCGGACCAGGTCCCCGCCACCCCCGCCCCGGTCCGTCGCCGGCATGCCCGGCGCCCGGTCGGCAGCCTGACCCTGCTCTTTCTCATGCTCGCGAGCGCCGGGATGCTCTTCGCGACGAGCGCGCGCACCGCCGACGGCGCCGAACTGCGCTCCGACCCGGCCGACACCGTCGGGCTATTGCGGGCCCAGCAGGACCGCAACGCCGAACGGGCCGCCCAGGTCCAGACCCTGCAGGAGGAGATCGACGCGCTCACTGCGGCCGCCGCCGGCAGCGACTCCACGGTCGCGGCGCTGCAGCAACGTTCCGCCGCGCTGCTCGGACCCGCCGGGCTCCAGGCCGTGACCGGCCCGGCCCTGGAGGTCACCCTGGACGACGCCCCGCGGAACTCCCCCCTGGTCAAGGACGCGCAACCGGATGACGTCATCGTCCACCAGCAGGACGTCCAGTCGGTGGTCAACGCCCTGTGGGCGGGGGGCGCCGAGGCCATCCAGCTGATGGATCAGCGGGTAATCTCCACCAGCGCGGTCCGCTGCGTCGGGAACACCCTGATCCTCCAGGGACGGGTCTACTCCCCGCCGTACCGGATCGTCGCCATCGGTCCGGTGGACGGGATGCGCCGGGCCATCGACGCCTCCCCCTCCATCGACCTCTACCTGGAGTACGCGAACGCCTTCGGCCTCGGCTGGACGGTCCGGGAGCGCAAGGAGACGGTGATCCCGGCCTACAGCGGACCGTTGCGGTTGCGGTACGCGATCGTCCCCGGGGCGGCCGCCGGGGACACCCCGGCCACCGGCTCGGCCTCGACCTCGGGGTCCTGACCGGGACGTGCGAGGATCGGACCGCACCCCGTCCGTGGGCGCCGGGAGGAGAACGACGATGACGGCACGGATCCTCGTGGTGGACAACTACGACAGTTTCGTGTGGACCATCGTCGGTTACCTCGCCCAGCGCGGCGCGCATTGCGACGTCCACCGCAACGACGCGATCAGCGCGGCCGACGCGGACGGGTACGACGGGGTGCTGCTCTCCCCCGGTCCGGGGGCTCCCGGCGACGCCGGGATCTGCCCGGATGTCGTGCGCCGCTGCGCCGACCGCGGTCAGCCGATGCTCGGGGTGTGCCTCGGTCACCAGGCGCTCGGTGAGGTGTTCGGCGGTACGGTCACCCACGCTCCGGAACTCATGCACGGCAAGACGAGCCTCGTCCACCACGACGGCGCCGGGGTGCTCGACGGTCTCGGCGCGCCGTTCAGCGCCACCCGGTACCACTCCCTCGCCGTGGTCGCGGACACCGTGCCGGCCGAGCTGGAGGTCACCGGGTGGACCGACAGCGGCGTGGTGATGGCCCTGCAACACCGGGAACTCCCCCTGTTCGGGGTGCAGTTCCACCCCGAATCGGTGCTCACCGAGGGCGGGCACCGGCTACTCGGCAACTGGTTGCAGCGCTGCGGTGATTCCGACGCGGTGACCCGATCGCACGGACTGGCCCCCCTGGTCCGCCGCTGACTTCGGGGTCATCAGCCGTCAGGGCCGTTCCTGTCCCCGCTCCGGTCCCGGTCCGGTTCTGCCTGGTCTCGTCAACCCACGGAAGCCGGGCCCCGTTCCGCCCCTACTCCCGTCCGGTTCCCTCCCGCGGTACCCGCCGCCCCCCGGGACGTGCCTCGGGGGGCGGCGGGGCGGATCACTGTGCGGTGAACGACGG
>JARRQM010000420.1:0-4663 GCA_037381765.1 Kineosporiaceae bacterium | reverse complement strand
TGCCACCGTCGGCGAGCAGCGGCCCGCCCTGACCGAACAGGGTGACCCCGAGCAGGTCAAGGTGGTTGCGGGTGTTCCGGTAGGACCCGACGTTGAAGGTGAGGTAGGTGGCGTCGGCGGCGGAATCCCCGCTGTCCCACCCGGAACGCAGCACGGTGTGCCCGGAATGCGGGAAGGTGATGCTGGTCCGGTCGGGTTCCGAACCGACCGTTCCGCCGCTGAGGACGTAGTCGAGGGCCGGGTATTCCTCGGCCATCTCCTGGAAGGAGCCGCTGCGGTGGATCTCCTTCGCCGTCGAGGAGCCGAGCAACGGGATCGTGCGGTCCGGTCGCAGGATGTAGGTGGCGTAGGTGACCATCCGGTCGATGACCGGGTCGAGGTCGTCGACGAGGGGAATCCCCAGATCCCGGCAGAAGCCCCGGATCTGCCAGAGCCGGTCCAGTTCGTGCACGTGGTAGTACGGCGAGCTGTCGGCGAGTACGCCGTCGGCGTCGATGCGCTGGGCGACGCCCTGGGCGATCCGGGTCCGGGCGAGGTCGGACCAGCCGGCGGCCCCGGGAAGGTCGGGGAAACTGTGCGCGATGAGCAGGAGGGCCGCGGACTCGTCCGTGCCGTGGCCGCTCTCCGGGTCGTAGTGGTTGGGGTCGGCGAGGTAGTCCGCGGTCCTGGCGATCTCCGCGAGCAGGGCGTCGCTTTCGGCGACGGTCAGGGCGTGCTGGGCGCGTAGGGTCCACCACTGGTAGACCAGTGCCATCCCGCGGAGGGCGACCGCGTGTTCGTCGGCCCATTTCACCGAGTCCGGGTCCGACTCGGCGAGAAACGCGGCGGTGAGCGCGCGCAGCCGGTCGAGGTAGCGGGTGTCGCCGGTATCCGCGTAGGCGTCGATGAGGGCGACGGCGGGACGCATCGAGTAGTAGTGGAAACGCCAGTAGGCGTCCTGGTAGGGGTCGAGGTGCGCCCAGTCGGGGTCGGCACCGACCCGGTACGGCGGGTTCCGGGGCACGTTGATGACGCCGTCGAGCAGGGCATCCGCCGCGGCCTGGTCCGGGTCGGTGGTCGAGGGGTAGATGGCGGCCCGTGGCCCGCCGAGCGCCGGGTAGCCGTTGAAGATCCGGTGAGCCACGGTGTCGTCGGCGACGGTGGTGCACACGAAACCGCCGTCGACGACCCGCTGGGTGAGGCCGGGGGCGCAATCGTGCAAGGCGGGGGTGTTGCGGTACTTGTTCTCCACGAAGGAGACGAGGTGTGCGCCGACGTCGAGGAGGATGCGCGGGCGGATCTCACCCCCGCTGCCGTAGTTCACCACCTTGATCCCGACGACGAGAGCGACGATGACGAACGGGGCGATCCGCGCGTGCCAACGACGGAGCCGGCTGCGCGGACGGCGCTGACGGCGTTGACTGCGTTGACGACACCGAAGGCACCGAAGGCACCAGGAACGTCCGGTCGTCTTCCGCGTCAGGTTCCTGATCAGGTTCACTTTCCCGGCCGAGTTCCGGGTCAGGACCTTGCCCACGTCATCCTCTTGATGGTCGCGATCGAGTAGACGATGAGCCAGGACAGCAGGAGGGTGGACAGCAGGCTCATCAGCGGGCGGTAGGCCCAACGTTCGGGAACCTTCGGGGGGCCACCGGCACGGACCGTCTCCTCCCGCCGGTAGGCCAGGCCGAAGACGAGGCCGACCAGGAGGATGCCGAACAGGTACAGCAGCATCGACTCGACGTCACCGCGGGCCGGCAGATAGATCATGTGCCGGAAGGCGATCAGCGGTCCGGCGAAGACGAAGAGGATGTGCAGGTAGTAGGCGGCTGCGGGGAGCAGGGGGCGGCGCCAGTAGAAGGCCCCGGTGAAGAAGATGTTCCGGAGGAAGCTCTTCTTCCAACGGACCTGCTGTTTGAGGACGGCCCGGAGACTGCTCGGCACCGTCGTCCAGGACCGCGCGGACTTCGCGTAGACGACCCGCCACCGCTGCCACGGGTACTGCTCGTCGAGGAACGGGGTGCCCTCGGCGAGGGGCCGCAGCCGCCGGGCCCGGTCCGCATCCATCAGGACGTAGCCGGTGAGGGTGCGGTCGGTGAACACCGCGAGCGGCCCGGACACGCAGGTAACCGCCCCGAAGTGACTTTCGAACGCCTTACGCACCGAGAACTGCCCCTCATACCAGGTGTCCTGGATGCGGGTGAGCAAGGTTTCATCGGCGTTCATCGCCCGGCAGTGCCCGCTCACCGCACCGATCCGCGGGTCGCTACCCAGCGCGCGTACGGCGTGCGTGATCGCATCCGGCGCCCAGGTGGAGTCGCTGTCGGAGAAGGCGATGACCTCGCCCCGGGCCCGGACCAGTCCGGCGCCGAGGGCCCGTTTCTTGCCGACGTTGCGTTCCAGGTAGTGCACCTGGATGGGGTACTCGTCCTCCAGCTCGCGCAGGATCGCCGCGGTCGCGTCGGTGGAGGCATCGTCGATGATGACGACCTCAAGGTCGGGATAGTCCTGACCGCAGAGGGAGGCGACGCACTCCCGGATGATCCGCTCCTCGTTGTGCACCGCGACCAGGCAGGACACCGGGGGCCGGTAGTCCTGCCCCGGCCGGGGCCCGGACTGCCTGAGGTCACGCCCGGGGTCACGCCCGGGGTCGCGCCCGGGGTCGCGGTAGAGCACCGTGCCGACGAAGAGCTGGACGAAGACGACGGTGGTGACGGCGACGCCGTACAGGTAGAAGGTGAGGCTGCTGTCGGGCTGCCGGAAAGCGACCTTCGCGAGCAGGAAGGTACCGAGCAGGCCGAGGGTGGCGAGGGCGGCGAGCCGGGATGCCTCACGCGCACCGATCCCCGCACCCGCAACGGGTTCGTCACCGGCCCGGGCGTCCCGCAGGTCGACCTCGACGTCCGGATGATCGACCTCGACGTCCGGGTGGTCGACGGCGACGTTCTGCTGATCGACCTCGACGTCCAGCTGGTCGACGGCGATGTCCGACAGGTCGATCGCGACATCCGGCGGACCGGCTTCGGCCTCCGCCCGTTCGGTGTCGGGCCGTGCGGACACCTCAGGGGAGCCTTCTGTTGCTCGCAGCCGGCAGGGAGTACGTCGCGTCGAGGACGAGCGGAGCCTTCGCGTAGGTGTCCTCGGCCACCGAGGAGTGCCGGACACAGACGACGACGAGGTCGTAGGCGCTCATGTCGGTGTCCTCGTCGACGGACAGGTAGATCGTCTCGGCTGCGCGGACGCTGGGGACATGCGGGTCGTGCACGGCGACCTCGGCACCGCGCGCGGCCAACCCGGAGATGATCTCCAGGGCCGGGGATTCCCGGACATCCTCGACGTCCGGCTTGTAGGCGATCCCGGAGACCAGGACCCGGGACCGGGAGAGGACGCGGCCGGACTCCGCCAAGACCTCGGCGGCCCGGGTGACGACCTCATGGGGCCGGGCCCGAATGCCGTCCATGGCCGCGGAGATGACCCGGGGCACGTGCCCATCCCGGCGCAGCTGCCACAGCAAGTAGTGCGGATCGCAGGGGATGCAGTGCCCGCCGACGCCCCGCCCGGGGTGGAAAGGCATGAACCCGAACGGTTTCGTCGCCGCTGCGGCGACGACCTCGGCGGGGTCGACACCGAGCCGCCCGGAGATCACGGCGAACTCGTTGGCGAGGGAGATGTTCACCGCCCGGAAGGTGTTCTCCAGTAGCTTCGCGAGTTCGGCGACCTCAAGGCCGGACACCAGGTGGGTCCCGCCGCAGATCGGGGCGAGTGCCCGGGCGGCGCTCGCCGCACAGGCCGGGGTCGCACCGGAGACGACCCGGGGAACCCGGGCCTGCTCGAAAACGGAGTTCCCCGGGTCGATGCGCTCGGGGGCGAACGCGACGTGGATGTCCTCTCCCGGGACGAACCCCTTGCGCCGCAGCGGTTCGACAAGGAGTTCCCGGGTGCTGCCGGCGTAGCTGGTCGAGGTGAGGATCAGGGTCTGGCCGGGACGGGCGTACTCGACGACGGTGGCGCAGGCACCGCGCAGGGCTTGCAGGTCGGGGACGGCGTGCGCGTCGACGGGTGTGGGAACGGCGACGACGACGGCGTCGGCCCCGGCGATCAGGGCCGGGTCCGCGGTGATCCGGAACCGGTCGGGGCGGGTGCGCGCGGCAGTGAGCCGATCGGCATCCTGCGGGAGCAGATCGGGTGTGCCGGTGTGGATCTCCTCGATCCGGGCTGCGGAGACGTCCACCCCGACGACCCGAATGCCGGCGGCGTCGAAGGCGAGCGCCGTCGGCAGCCCGACGTAGCCGAGTCCGACGACAGCCACCGATCCGACCGGCGTGCCGGCTGCCGCGTCGGTGGCCCCGTCCGTTCCCGTTCCCGCCGTGGCGAGCACCGGACCGCCGGCACCCGCGTACCCCGTGAGCATGATGCAGTTCCCTTCCAGGAATGTTCCCGTCCCCCTGCGGCGGGGATGCGCCTCGCATCGCGTTTCCCGCGCGATCGCGTTTCCCGTGTGCCGGATGCCCGGCTCGACGGCGATCACGTACTCGATGACGATCACCTACCGGCAACGCTATTGGCGGTCCTTGTCCCGACGTTTCCGACTCGGCGGGAGATCCACTGTTTGGGGGACGCGAGCCCCAACCACCCCATCCGTCACACCTGTCACATCCGCTGGAGGTCTCCGGGATCCGCACCG
>JARRQM010000419.1:0-2591 GCA_037381765.1 Kineosporiaceae bacterium | reverse complement strand
GGCTCCGGGGGGCGGGGCCGTCGAAGGGGGCGGGGCCGTCGAGGGGGATGGGGTCGTCGAGGGGGGCGGGGTCGTCGAGGGGGACGGGCGGGTCCCGGTGTACGCGCGGGAGCGGCTGGCCGCCGGGGACGAGGTGGCCGGGCCTGCGGTGATCGAGGAGTTCGGTTCGACGGTGCCGGTGCATCCGGGGTTCGCCGCCCGGGTGGACCGGTTCGGCAACCTCGTGCTCACCCGGGTCGCGGCCCGGGAGGAGCCGGTGCTGGGGGCTTCGGCGGGAGCTGAGGCGGGGACTTCGGCGGGGGCTGAGGCGGGGGCTGCAGCGGAGACTCCGGTGGCCGACCCGATCCTGGTGGAGATCGTCGAGGGCACCCTGGCGAGCGTGGAGCGGGAGGTGGAGACGGCGATCGGCCGCACTTCGCGGAGCCCGATGATCCGGGATGCGCATGACTTCCGGGCGGGTATCCATGATGCGAGGTTGCGGAAACTGACTGGCCGTTCGTATTCGGCGCTGGTGCATCCGGTGGCCCGGGATTTCCCGCTGGACACGATGCGCCCGGGGGATGTCTTCTTCCACAACGACGTGTATTCCTCCGAGGGCGGTATCGGGCACCTGCCGGACTTGTGCGTCACGGTGCCGGTGTTCCACGACGACGGGTCGTTGGCGGAGGACGGCACTCCGGTGGGGCCGCGGGTGGTCGCGTTCGTTCAGGCGTTCGGCCATCACGATGACATCGGTGGTGCGGTGCCGGGGTCGATGCCGAGCGGGGCCACCTCGGTGTTTGAGGAGGGCCTCATGGTGCCGCCGATCCGGTTGTGGGATGAGGGGGTGCCGAACCGGGCGGCTTTGACGATCATGACCCGGAATTCGCGGATGCCGGAGTCGTTGGCCGCGGATCTGGACGCGGAGTGTTCGGCCTGTCTGATGGGGTCGCGGCGGCTCGGGGACTTGTTCGACCGGTATGGCCGGGCTGCGGTCGAGGCGTCGTTCGACGCGATGCTCGACCGGACGAGGCGGACGTACCAGCGGGAGATCCTCGCGAAGATCCCGGATGGGGTGTACGCGTGGGAGGACTACGCCGAACATGACGGGGTGGAGCCGCCGAAGCTGCACACCCAGCGGATCACTTTGACGAAGTCGTCGACGGGTGGTCCGGATCCGGATGTTCCGGGTGGCGGCCCGAAGCTGGTGCTCGACTTCACCGGGACGGCGCCGCAGGCGAAGGGCCCGATCAATCATGCGGGCGATTACGCGGACGGGAATTTCCTGGTCAAGTGGCTGGCGCCGATCTTGCGCAATCTGGCCGACACCCCGGAGCGGATGGCCGAACTGGACGTGAATGAGGGGGTGGTGCCTCTGGTGGAGATGCGTTTCCCGGAGAAGGGGACGCTGCTCACCCCGGTGTTCCCGGCGCCGACGAATGCCCGCACGTTCGTCATTCTCCGGCTGTTGGGGGTGCTCGCAGGGGTTCTGGCGAAGGCGACGGGCGGGCGGATGCCCGCCGATCAGGAGACGATCCGGTACACGGGGGTGCACGGGTACGACGCGGAGGGCCGGCATTACCTGATGCGCGAGGTGCTCGGCGGCGGGTCGGGTGGGCGCTGGTATGCGGATGGGGAGGACACCATCCATGTCGTCCCGGATTCCCGGAACATCCCGAGCGAGTTCAGCGAGTCCCGGTTCCCGCTCGTGGTGGAGCGGCACGGGTTGGCCGTCGATTCGGGTGGGCCGGGGCGGCACCGCGGCGGTCTCGGCTACGACAAGCACATCCGGATGCTGCGGGATGCGTCGTTCATGTCGATCGCGGACCGGGCGATCTTGTCGTGCTGGGGCGTGAACGGCGGGCGGGCGGGGCGGCCGTTCCGGGTGACCATTGACCCGGGCGGGCCGAATGAGCGTGAGGTGGAGTCGCTCACCGATGCCGAGCCGGTGCGGGCCGGGGAGGTCATCCGGATCCGCACCACTGGTGGCGGCGGGTGGGGTGACCCGCTGGACCGCCCGTACCCGGAGGTGCTGCGCGACTTGGAGTGGGGGAAGGTGTCCGTCGAGGGCGCGGCCCGTGATTACGGGGTCGTCGTCACGACCGGAAAGGCCGGATTCGCTTCCACGACCGGGAGCACTTCCCCGGAGCCTGGAGTTGTCTCCCGGGGGCAGGGAAGCGCGGCCCAGCCCGTCGACCCCGTGGGCGATGCCCGGTTCGCCGGTGACAGCCTTTCGGGAGCCGACGGGGAACCGGGCCGGTTCGTCCTTGACGCCGACGCTTCTGATGCCTTGCGTGCCCGGCTACGTGCCGAGCGTCCCACGGACCTCCCGTTCTTCGACCGAGGACCGGGGTACCCGCGACTTGCCGGAGGGGCGGAGCACTCCCCGCTGGATCACCTGTAGCCCGCTGCCGACGGCTGGGCCCTCATCCATCAGAGGTGAGGGCCCAGCCGCCTTGGACGGCCCCCAGCCCCCTCGGACGGACCCCCAGCCCTCACCGCTTTGCTCTGCCCCCACCAACGAGCGCACCCCACCCACCCCAACCAGTCCCCACCGCTTTGCTCTGCCCCCACCAACGAGCGCACCCCACCCACCCCAACCGGTCCCCACC
>JARRQM010000418.1:0-4607 GCA_037381765.1 Kineosporiaceae bacterium | reverse complement strand
GTGCGGATGTGGTGCGCGACCGACCGTCTTCCGCCATCGCACCGATTCCACGGGCCGGTCCGTGCGGATGTGGTGCATGACCGACCGTCTACCACCATCGCACCGACTCCACGGACCGGTCCGTGCGGACGTGGTGCACGAGAGGCTGGTGGCGCTGTCGGAACGGTGGCGTCGAAATGGCGCGGGCAGCGACGTCAGCGTGGCGCGCCCAAAGTGCGGGACAGGGCCAAGGCCGCAGTGCGGACGGCCGGTGCCATTCGCTCGACGTCGAGCCGCTCGGCACGGCCGGTCACCGACAGGGCTGCGCGCACCTGCCCGTCCTGGTCAAACACCGGGGCCGCCGCGCACACCACTCCCATGGCGGATTCCTGCCGGTCAAAAGAGACCCCCGCTTCGGCGATGGTCCGCAGTTCCCGGGTGAACGCACCCGGCATGATCAAGGTGTACGGGGTGCGCCGGGGCAATCCCGCGGTGAGCCTAGCCTTGACCACTTCGGGTGAGCCGAAAGCGAGGAGGGCCTTGCCGACGCCCGTCGCGTGGGCGGGCATCCGCCCACCGATCCGGGAAGGTAATGGCTGACTGTCCCGCACCCGGAGGATCTCCAGGTAGACCACCTCCACGCCGTCGAGGACCGCAAGATGCACATTCGAAGCAGTGGCGTCCCGCAGATCCTCCATGAACGGCAAGGCCGCCTCCTTGAGGGTGCGCTGTCGCGGCACCAACTGCCCGAACTCGAACAACCGGATCCCGAGCTGCACCCCCCGGGCGGAACGTTCCAGAAGTCCGACCCGGACCAAATCGGCGACCAGCCGATGCACCGTCGACTTGGCCAGCCCGGTACGCCGGGCCAGGTCCGAGATCCCCAGCTCGGTGTGCTCGGCGTCGAAGGAGGAAAGCAAAGAAGTCACCCGCTCCAGGACCGAAACGGGAGCTCCGTCCCGCTGGGTGGAACGCATGTGTTGCATGCTCCTCGGTTGCTCACCGACTGTCGAGTCCTGTCCGGTAGCGGAACGTCGGGCGGCCCCGTCCCGGTGGCCGGTACGCACCGCAGGACCTCGACGTGGAGGATGCGATGACGACGACGGCCCGGGTACCCCGCTCGCACGGCGGCGGACTTTCCCACCCCGGGGCGCACCCCACCGGTACCGCCGGGACGTATCCCCGCACCGCGCCCGCCCCTACCCCCGTTGGTTCCCGCACCGCCCCCGAGCCGCGGGCACCCTTCCCGGCGTTGCCGGCCGGACCCCGGCCAGGTGCCCCCGACGGCGGAGTCAAGTCAGTCACTGCGGCCCTCGACGCCCTCGACTGCTTCGTCGAGGCCGACGAACTCGGGGTCAGCGACATCGCCCGGCGGCTCGGGGTCGCCAAGTCGACCGCGCACCGGATGCTCACCTCCCTGTGCGCCAGCGGGCTGACCGAACGCAACCCGGAGACCGGCCAGTACCGGCTCGGCCTGCACCTCCTCGAACTCGGCCAGCTGGCCGCCAACCGGATGCGGCTGCGCCGGGCCGCCCTACCCCTGCTGGAGGAACTACGCCAGATCAGCGGCTGCACCGTGGATCTGGCCGTGCCGGCCGGCGCCGACGTCGTCTACGTGGAACGGCTGGAGACCCGGCCCGGAACACCGCTGATGCATGCGGTCGGTCGTCGCCAGCCGTCGCACTGCACCAGTTCCGGCAAGGCGATGGCGGCCTACGACGACGACCTGGCCCGGGCCCGCCGGGCAGCCGGATTCCCCGCGCTCACCGCCCGGAGCATCCGTACCGTCGCCGACTACGACCGTGTCCTCGCCGAAGTCCGTCGCCGGGGTGTGGCCATCAGCGTCGGGGAACTCAGCGCCGGACTGTCTTCGGTCGCCGCCCCCGTCCTCGACGCCTCCGGTCGGGCCCGTGCCGCCGTCTCCCTCATCGGCGTCTCCCACAAACTCTCCGGTGACCTCGGACGGGCCTCCCGCCTGGTCTCGGTCGCCGCGCAACGACTGACCCGGACCCTCGCGCCGTGACCACGGGCCCCAGGAACCCCGCACCCCGAAACCCCGCACCCAGGAACCCCGCACCCAGGAACCCCGCACCCCGAACCCCCGCACCCCGAAACCCCGCACCCAGACTCCCGCACCCCGGAACGGAAGGAGACACCGCATGGACGACGCCGCGCGCCGGCTGGTCGCTGACGCACTCCTGGCCGCCTACTCGGGCCCACCGGTCGAACCGCCGACCGTGACCCACCCCGAGATGACGTTGGAGGACGCCTACCGGATCCAGCTCGACCAGGTCGTGCGGCGGGTGGCGGACGGAGCCGTCATCAAAGGACATAAGGTCGGCCTGACCTCCGCGGCCATGCAACGTCAGCTGGGGGTGGATCAGCCCGACTACGGGCACCTGTTCGGCGACATGTTCCACCTGGAGCATCTGCCGATCCCGGTCGGCACGTTCCAGCAGCCCCGGGTCGAACCCGAGGTCGCGTTCGTGCTCAAACACCCGTTGCGTGGGCCCGGGGTCACCGTCGCCGACGCGATCGCCGCGATCGACGTCGTGCTGCCATCCCTGGAGATCATCGACAGCCGGATCCGGGACTGGCAGCTGACCATCCGCGACACCATCGCCGACAACGCCTCTTCCGGCGGGGTCGTGCTCGGCAGCAGCCCCGTCCCGGTGTCCGGTCTCGACCTGCGCCGGATGGGCTGCGTGCTGCAGCGCAACGGCGAGGTCGTCGGTACCGGCGCCGGTGGTGCGGTCCTCGGCTCGCCGGTGAGTTCCCTGGTCTGGTTGGCCAACACGGTCGGCGTGCACGGGGTCGTGCTGGAAGCCGGAAACGTCATCCTCCCCGGGTCGATCACGGCGTCCGTGCCGGTCACCCCGGGGGACAGCATCACGGCGACGTTCGCCGGACTCGGCAGCGTCACGGCGCACTTCGCGAAGGAAGGGACGGCATGAGCAAGGCCATCGCCGCGATCGTCGGACCGGGCAACATCGGAACCGACCTGATGTTCAAACTGCTGCGCCGCAGCGAACGGTTGACCCCGGTGTACATGGTGGGTGTCGACCCCGCCTCCGACGGTCTGCGCCGCGCCCGCAGCATCGGGCTGGAAGCCAGCCACGAAGGGGTCGACTGGCTGCTCCGCCAGGATCCGCTGCCGGACCTCGTGTTCGAGGCGACCAGCGCCCGGGCCCACCTGGCCAACGCGCCCCGCTACGCCGAGGCCGGGATCACCGCGATCGACCTCACTCCCGCCGCCGTCGGCCCGTACGTGTGTCCCCCGGTGAACCTCGAATTCAACCTCGATGCGACCAACCTCAACATGATCACCTGCGGCGGGCAGGCGACCACCCCCATGGTCAAGGCCGTGAGCCGGGTCGTCGACGTGCCCTACGCGGAGATCGTCGCATCCATCGCCTCCCGGTCGGCCGGACCGGGCACCCGGGCCAACATCGACGAGTTCACTGAGACGACCGCCAAGGCGCTGGAAGTCGTCGGCGGCGCGGAACGCGGCAAGGCGATCATCATCCTCAACCCCGTCGAACCGCCGATGATCATGCGGGACACGGTGTTCTGTGCCATCCCCGCCGATGCCGCCGAACCCGGACCGCTGCAGGACCGGGTTACCGCCTCGATCCACGCCATGGTCGACACGGTCCGCGAGTACGTTCCCGGCTACCGCTTGCGCGCCGACCCGCAGTACGACCCGCCGCGGGACACCTGGAACGGGATGGCCCGGGTCGCGATCTTCCTTGAGGTCAAGGGCCGCGGGGACTACCTTCCGGACTTCGCCGGGAACCTCGACATCATCACCGCCTCCTCGGCCCGGGTCGGTGATCTCATCGCCGCCCACCGCGGCCACGGCGACCCCGCCGGGTCCGGCACCGGCCCGGTGCCCGGCACCGGCACGGCGTCCGGCACCGGCACGGCGCCCGAGACCGGCACGGCGCCCGAGGCCGGTACGGCATCCGAGACCGGCACCGCGAGCCGGACGAGTACGACGGGAGCCCCGGCATGACCGCGCAGCCCACCATCCCCGCCTTCACCGACGACCTGGACGTCCGGATCACCGACACCACCCTGCGGGACGGTTCGCATCCGATGCGGCACCGGTTCACCGAGGACCATGTGCGCACCGTGGTCCGGGCCCTGGACGGTGCCGGGGTACCGGTCATCGAGGTCGCGCACGGCGACGGCCTCGGCGGCGGGAGTTTCAATTACGGTTTCTCCCTCGTCGACGAGTTCACCCTGATCGACGCGGCCGTCCAGGAGGCCCGGCGGGCCCGGATCGCGGTGCTCATGCTCCCCGGCGTCGGTACCGTCGAGCATCTGCGGCGGGCCCGTGACCTCGGGGTGTCCATCGCCCGGATCGCCACCCACTGCACCGAGGCCGACACCTCGGTCCAGCACTTCACCGCCGCCCGTGACCTCGGGCTGGAAACCGTCGGCTTCCTCATGCTCAGCCACCGCTCCACCCCGGAGGACCTGGCCGCCCAGGCCCGGATCATGGTCGACGCGGGCGCCATGTGCGTCTACGTCGTCGACTCGGCCGGTGCTCTCATCCTCGACCAGGCCAAGGACCGGGTCGAGGCACTCGTCGCCGAGATCGGTCCCCAGGCGCAGGTCGGCTA
>JARRQM010000417.1:0-2605 GCA_037381765.1 Kineosporiaceae bacterium | reverse complement strand
GACGCACCGCAGGTACGCGGACTGCCGGTACGCCGGGCAGTCCCATGAACTCACCGTGCCCGCCGACGGTCCGGCCACCGGCGGATCCGTCGGAACGGATCCGCCGCCCGACACCGCGTCCGGATCTGATCGGGGCCGGGGACCGGACACGGTGGCGACCAGTCGCACCGCAGTGAACTCGACGGCCTCCCCGTCGAGGACGTACCCGTTGCGGCGCCGGTGCTCCTCGGCGAAAGCGGCGGCCAGCCCGCCGGACCCGACCGGACCGGCCGGACCGTCGGCGGGCACGGTGAGTTCATGGGACTGCCCGGCGTACCGGCAGTCCGCGTACCGGCGGTGCGTCGCTCCCGGGAGGTCGGCCGCGGCCCGGACGGCGAGATCGGCGAACACCGGTTCCGGGTCGACCTCACCGAGCCGTCCGAAGAAGGCCTGGACGTAGTCACGCCGGGTGGCGCCGATGGCGAGTCCGAGCGCGGACAGGACCCCGGCGGCCTCGGGAACGAGGATCCGGGTCACGCCGAGGTCCTCGGCGAGCGCGCAGGCATGCATTCCCCCGGCCCCGCCGAAAGCGACGAGGGTCAGGTCACGCGGGTCGATCCCGCGTTCGACGGAGACCACCCGCAGGGCGCGGGCCATCTGGGCGTCGGCGACGGCGACGACCCCCGCGGCCGCCTCCAGCGGGGTCAGTCCGAGCCGGGCCCCGAGCGCGGCCAGCGCCGCCCACGCCGCGTCCCGGGACAGTCGCATCTGCCCGCCGAGCAGGGCGCCGTCGGCGAGATACCCGAGCACGAGGTCGGCGTCGGTGACGGTCGGGTCGCAACCCACGCCGTAACAGGCCGGTCCGGGGTCGGCGCCCGCCGACGTCGGACCGACCCGCAGGGCCCCGCCGCTGTCGGCCCAGGCGAGTGAGCCCCCTCCGGCACTGACCGAGTGCACGTCAACGCTCGGCAACATGATCGGTACCCCGCCGACGCTGCTGCTGGCCGTGATCTCCGGAACCCCGCCACGCACCACGGCGACGTCGGTCGAGGTGCCTCCCATGTCGAAGGTGAGCAGGTCGTCCACCCCGGACAGCTGCCCGACGTAGGCGGCTCCGACAACCCCGGCGGCCGGCCCGGACAGGACGCACGACGCGGCCCGCGATGCGGCGTCGGCAAGCGCCGCCACCCCACCGGAGGACTGCATGACGAGGGGCTCGGGCACTCCGAGACCGGCCGACCCGGCCCCCAACCGGGTCAGGTAACCGGACAGAGCGGGCCCGAGGTAGGCGTCGGCCACGGTGGTGGTGAACCGCTCGTACTCCCGCACCTGCGGAAGTACCTGCGCCGAGGTGACCACGGTGATCCCGGGCAGCCGCCGCCGGAGCAGTTCCGCAGCCCGTTCCTCGTGCCCGGGATGCGAGAAGGAGAACAACAGGCACACGGCGACCGCCTGCAGGCCCTCGACCGCGGCGAGTTCCTCGGCCAGCCGGGTGACCTCGGACTCGTCGAGCGGGACGATCACCCCGTCGGGGCCGCAACGCTCCCGGACGGTGAACCGCAGCCCGGGCGGGACGAGCGCGGGCGGACGGTCCCGGGTGAGGTCGTACAGTGCCGGACGGTCCTGCCGCCCGATCTCGATGACGTCCCGGAACCCCTCGGTGGTGACCAAAGCGGTCACCGCGCCGCGCCGCTCCAACAGGGCGTTCGTCGCGACCGTGGTGCCGTGCGCGAACCGCGCGACGCGGGCCGGGTCCGTCCCCGTGCCGGAACCGGTGCCGGGCCCAGCATCGGGCCCCGGAACGGAGCCGGGGGACACGCCCGCCCGGGTGATCGCCCCGAACACGCCGAAGGACGGATCCGCCGGCACGGAGGGAACCTTGGCGAAAACGAGCTTCCCGTCCTCACCCGCACCCACGAGGTCGGTGAACGTTCCGCCGACGTCCACCCCGAGCCACATCCGCACGGGACCACCCTGACATGGCGTCCTCCCCCGCGGACATCCCCGCACGCCGATCCGTTCCGGTGTGCGGCAACCGGCCCTGGCAGGGGTCCGGGGTCACACCGTGCCCACCTTGTGAGTGCGGGGTCGCACCGCGCCAGGACGAGCCGGCCCGACGAAAGGGGTGGACCGGGCGGACGGGGCGGACGGGGCGGACCTGGCGGGTGGGACCACGGGAGCGAGGTCACGGGCTCGGGGGCGGCGGGAGCGGGGGCCACGGGCTCGGGGGCGGCGTGCACGGGGGCCGCAGGAGCGGAGGCTTCGGGAGCGAGGGCCACGGGCTCGGAGGCCACGGGTGCGGGGCCCCGGGCTCGGAGGCCACGGGCTCGGGGCGGAGATCCGGGGTTGGGCCTGCGGCTCCCGGGGCGAGGTAGGGGTGGGCGACACGCGTCCTTCCGGATCCGCGGCTCCCCCGGGCGTTTCCCTTCGTACGAGAACATGTGTCGCACGATTCGGCCACACCGGATGCTCAGCGGCCGAACGAAGAACAGACATTGTCCTCGGGGCGAATAACGTTCTAATACATAGGACTAACGTTATGGCACGTACGGCGGAGTACCGGATCGCCGGTCGGACGGCCGCGGAGATCGCCGCGTCGGCAGAGGAACTCATCGCGTCCCAACGG
>JARRQM010000416.1:0-2607 GCA_037381765.1 Kineosporiaceae bacterium | reverse complement strand
GCTCGGGGTGTTGGATGGTCAGAGGCCCCCGGTGAGCAACAAACCGCCGTCGACGGTCACCGTCTGCCCGGTCACCCACGAGGCCTCCGAGGAGAGCAGGAAAGCGGCCATACCGGCGATGTCCTCCGGAACCCCCAGCCGGCCGAGTGGGTACCCGGCAGCCACGTCGGGTTCCCGGCCCTCGTACAGGGCTGCCGCGAACCGGGTCTTCACGACCCCGGGAGCGATGGCGTTGACCCGGACCCGGGGGGCGAGTTCCACCGCGAGTTCCGCGGTGAGGTGGGAGAGCATGGCCTTCGTCGCCCCGTAGAACCCGAGCCCGGGCGCAGGCCTCTGCCCGGCGACGGAAGACAGGTTGAGCACGGCCCCGCCGTGCTGGTCCATCCACAGTCGATGTGCCCGCTGCACCCAGGTCAACGCGGCGAGGCAGTTCACCTCGACCATCTTGCGGGCGGCATCGAGCGAGAGTTCCAGCAGCGGACCGTAGGCCGGGTTGATCCCGGTGTTGTTGACGAGGATGTCCACCGAACCGAACCGGTCCAGTGCCAGGGACAGGGCCTCTTCCTGGTGGTCGGGGTCGTCGGCACGGCCGGGTACGCCGACCGCAACAGTCTCGCCGCCGAGCCGGTGCACCGCGTCGGCCAGCGACTCGGCCTTCCGGGCCGTAACCACCACCCGTGCCCCCTCGGCAACGAGGCGTTCGGCGATGCCGAAGCCGATCCCCCGGCTCGCACCGGTGATCACCGCGGTCGTCCCGTCGAACCGTCCCATCCCGTTCTCCTCCTCCGGTCCGGCTGTTCGTCCCCTGGACGCGCGGTCGCACCCCGGTCGGACCGACGCTAGCCCCTTCCCGGCCCCGAACCGGATACCGACCCAGCCCGGACCACCCCCATCCGAAACAAGATCAACTTCGCCGGGCGGTGCGTGGACGTCCAGGTGGGTCTGGCTGAGGGAGCCGAGGGGACGCTGGGTGATCTTGGAGTGCCGAGCCTGTTATTACACGAATGAGGATGTGGCTGCCGTGATCCGCCGAATGGACCAGCTCAGTCTCAGGCTGATCAGCAATCTCTCCGACGGGACCGGCGACCCGGTTCCGGGTTCACCGTCCTGCAGGAGCACATGCCGGTTCAACTCCCCATCGTGGTGGGAACCGCTCTCCTACCGGAACGGGAGGCGTTCCGTGGACGAAGGACTCCACTCCGCGGGGACCTTGCCGCTGACAGGGAACCGCTCGTGCGGAGACCTCACGACGCGTTCTCATGCCGCGGCGGGCAGCGACCGGCCGGGACCGCCCCCGGCGAGCAGGTCGGCGCAGTGTCCAAGGTAGGCCTCGCCGACCGCGTCCCAGCTCCGGGAGGAGACCGAGAGCCGGGCTGCCCCGGCAAGTACGGCACGACGTCCCGGGTCAACGGCGAGTCCAGCGACGATCCCGCGCAGCCGGTCCCCGTCCCCCGGGCGGTACAAGTACCCGTTCCGGCCTTCGGAGACGAGATCGAGCAGGCCGCCCGCGGCCGGAGCGACCACCGGCACGCCGCTGGCCAGGGCCTCCTGTGCGGCCTGGCAGAAGGTCTCATGCGGCCCGGTGTGCGCGAACACGTCAAGTGAGGCGAAAGCCGAGGCGAGGGCATCGCCGGTGAGCTGACCGAGAAACCGGGCCCTCGGCAAGGCCCGTTCCAGGCTGCCCCGCAGCGGACCGTCACCGACGATAACGACCCGTACCCCCGGCAGTGCGTCCACTCCGGCGAGCAGCTCCACCTGCTTCTCCGCCGCCAACCGGCCTACGTACCCGACGAGCAGTTCCCCGTCCGGGGCCAGCTCGGCCCGCAGTGCCGGGTCGAGGCGGGCCGGTGAGAACCGGTCGAGGTCGACCCCACGCGGCCACAGGTGTACCCGGGGAATCCCGTGCCGGATCAGGTCGGCAACGGCCTCACGACTCGGGGCGAGGGTCCGGGCTGCCCTGCTGTGCACCAGACGCAACCACCGCCACACCGCCTGCGACGCCCCGGTGGCCCGGTAACGCGCCGCATAGGCCGCCAGGTCGGTCTGATAGACGGCGATACTCGGCAGGTCGAGACGTTCGGCGACGACCACGGCTTGAGCGCCGAGGACCGTCGGGGAAGCGAGATGGAGCAAGTCGGGACGGAATCCGCGGAGAGTGGCAGCCAGCCCCGGCCACGGGACGGCCACCCGATGCGCCGCGTACCCCGGCACAGGGACCCCGGGTACCCGCACCACGGTCGCGCCGGCCCACTCCGTCAGCCCCGTTCCGGGAGCGACGACGAGCACCTCATGGCCTGCCGCGCCGAGCTGCTCACACATCCGCAGCACCGACATGGTCACACCGTTGACCTGGGGAAGAAAGGACTCCGTCACCATCGCCACGCGCACGCCCGGAAGTCTGCGGAGGATCGCTGACCGGGCGCCGTCCGGAACCGGTGCTGGACGTGAACGGCGGCGGAAGTCTCGGCTCCGGCTCCGGCTCCGGCGGACCATCAGGCACCCCACCACTACCCCGCTACCCACCGCCCGCCGCCCGGCATCCGGCATCCGGCAGCCGGCAGCCGGTCTCCGACCCGGCTGCGCACCGGGTGGCACCGCGGTCGGCCG
>JARRQM010000415.1:0-4235 GCA_037381765.1 Kineosporiaceae bacterium | reverse complement strand
TGGAACCGTCGGTCCGGACATCCCACTTCTGGTTCGGCGTGCCGGTGCAGGCGGAGACCACCACGGGCGTCCCCGGGGCCTTCCCCTGGTTCTTCACGGTCAGGCACTTCTCGCCGCCGACCCGCAATTCCTGGTCATTGGTGTGCACCCAACGCTGGGCCAGTGAGCTGCGGCAGCCCCACAGCTGTGCCTGGATCTCGGCGCCGGGCTGCCGGGAGTCGAATCCGAGGCAGCGGTTGGACTGGACACCGATGAGGGACATTCCCTCGGCCGGAGCTGTCGTGGGAGCCGTGGTGGGAGCCGTCGAAGGGGGAGGAGTCGTCACCGGGTCCGTGCTGGGAACTGGTTGCGGATCGGACGGCGTACTGGGGCAGGTGACGAGGTACTGGGAGATGCCGGTCCGGTCCGTGAGGTCCGGGCAGAGGAACGGCGTGTACCGGGTGTCCTCATCGATGAACATCTTCATCCACGAGACCATGATCCGGACCATGTGCAGATCCCCGGTCGGGAACCCGTGCCCCGCGCCGGCGATCTCCGCATAGGCGTGCGGTACCGACGCCGGCACACTCCGGTAGGCATCCAGATTGCGCTGCGGGCTGCCGACCCCGTCGGCCTGCCCGGTGAGCAGGATCGTCGGCACCTTGGTGGTGGACAGGTCGGCGCCGATCCCGGCCAGGCTCAACGACGCCTTCAGCGTGGGCCGCTTCAGGGAGGCGGTGAGAGCCCCGGTCCCACCCGCGGAATGTCCGGTGACCGCCAACCGGGCGGGGTCGATCCGGTCGCGCACCGAACTGCTCTTGACCAACCAGTCCAGGGCCACCAACAACTGGTCGCCGCGGGCGTCAGGCCAGTCCTCCAAGGTGTTCGTCTCCGTCCCGAACACGACGAACCCGTACGAGGCCAACCGCTGCGCGGGGCCGTCGTACAACCGCCATTCCGTCCCCATCCCGGGGGACCAGGCGATGGCGCCGAACTTCCCCTGGCTGGTGTCGGTGGGGTAGTAGATCACGCCGCCGCCGAAGCCGTTCTGCCGGGGAACGGTGACCGAAGCGATGGCGAACGGTCCCTTCCCCGAGGCCAGCCCTTCCGCTGTCGGGTCCGGGCCCCGTCGGTAGGTGTCCCCGGACGCGGTCGTCCGGGGGGCCATGTTCTCGTCCGCCGAGGCTGTCTGGGCGACGGCGGCACCGGCCGCGACCGCGAACACGACGGCGGCCACGCCGAGAAGCCGGGACCTCGACCTGATCATCCGCGCCTTCGTCCGTCTCCCACTGCCCCCGGCGGGTTGGGGCGGCTCCTGGTACTCGTAGGGCTGCAAAACGACCTCCTGCTGTCGGAACGCCACCGGGAGGCGGCGACACGCCTGTCGCCCTGATAAGTGGGTCGAACCCGGCAAAAAGGTTGCCTGGCCCGGTCCGGGAATGGCTCGGGGCCGTTCCCGGACCGGCTGTCTGCCGTACGGGAACGACCCCGAGGTCGTGGAGCGGGTCTCAGCAGGTCGAGTTCGTCTGGGTGAGCAGACCCATCCGCCACGGCAACATCAGGTAGTCGCCGCCGGCCGAGGGATCCATCCCCTGGTAGACGTACTGCAACCGGCACGGGTTGATGGTCAGGGTCTGGTCGTTGGATGCCCGGACCAGTTCACCGTGGCTGAAGTCCTGGGTCCAGGCGTTCCCCGTGAAGGTCACGTTGTTCCGGCCGATGAACGGCGCGGATTCACTGGCCGCCAACGGTTTCCAGGTGCCGGTGAGGCTGGTCGAGGTCCAGGACCGGAAGTACCGGCGTCCGGACGAGCTGATCGCCTCGACCACCATCAGGTACTGGTTGGTGCCCTGCACCTTGTACACGTTCGACGCCTCGAACAATGCGAACTTGCTGTCGGACATGACCATGGTGGTGTTGCCGAACCCGTTGGGGAAGGCGGCCTTCGTGGTCTGCGACCGGTACATGTGCCCGTTGTTGTCGCTGAAGAACAGGTAGCAGGTGCTGTCGTCGCAGATGGTCCAGAAGTCGATCCAGCCGCCGTTGCCCTTGTTCTGCTGGACGATCGACGGCTCGCTGCTCATGAACTTCTTCGGCGCCGACCAGGACCGGGGGTCGGTGGGATCGGTGGTCGTCGAGTACGTCGGCGGCCCGGTCTGGAAGACCATGTACCACAGTTTCTGCGGTTCGAAGTAGAACACCTGGGGGGCGGCCCGGTACCCGGAACCGATCCCGGACGTGTCGAGGTAGGTCTGTTGCGCGTTCGCCGCCTGGGACCAGTCGGTGAACGAGAACTGCACCAGTCCCCAGCCCTGCTTACCGGCCGTCGTGGCGAACACGATCCACTTGCCGTTGTGGTGGATCACGGAGAAGTCCTTGATCGCCACGGACTGGTGGGCGGCGTCCGGCTTCGGCCCGGCCAGTACCCCGCTGGAGTCCCACCGGAAGGAGGTCGGCAGGGACCCCGTTCCGGAGTTGCTGGGGCTCGCCGCGGGGGTAGTCCACCGGCGACCCGAACGAGTTTCCACTGCTGGTTGGACCCGCTCCAGTCGCGGTACTGGACGATCGCACCGCCGTTCGCGGTGGAGGCCCCCTGGACTTCCAGTGCCTTACCGCTGTTGCGGTTCACCAAACTCACGTACCCACCGGAGTCGGTGAGCTGCCACTGCTGGTTCGACCCGCCGTTGGCTGCCCACTGGGCCACCGCGGCGCCGTCGTTCTTGGACTTGCCCAGCACGTCGAGGACCTTGCCCGAGTGCCGCGATCGCACCTGGTAGTAGCCGCCGCCGGTGGAGACGAACTGCCACTGCTGCCAGGCGCCGTCGTTCCGGGGCCACTGCACGAGCTTCGCCCCGTTGTCGGTGGCCAGGTTGTACACGTCCAGTGCCTTGCCGCTGTTCCGGTTCACCAGCACGTACCAGGCGGCAGGGTCGACGACACCGGGGGTGCCCGGGTTGGCCGGTGCGGATGAGGTGGGCTCGCCGGACGTCGGCGCCGGCTTCGGCGATTCCACCGGAGCGGCCGGCTCGGCGCTGTTCAGTGCGTCCAGGGTCGCGGTGTAGGCGGGCTTCTTCCGGCCGTTCGCGTCGAACAGCAGGGGATTCTCCCCGGTCCGCCACGAGTCGCTGTCGCGGATACCCCAGACCGTGATCCCGGTGCAGCGGGCGACCGCGGTACACGCCTTGGTCACGGACCCGTACAGGGCCGCCTGGTTACTGCCGGCGATATCCAGCTCGGTGATCTGCACGTCCACCCCGAGGTCGGCGAAACGCTGCAGGTTCGCCTGGTAGTCACCAGGCATGCCGTTGCCGAGGTGGGACTGGAAACCGACGCAGTGAATGGGCACACCGCGGGACCGGAAGTCCTTCACCATCTGGTAGACGGCGGTGCTCTTCGCGTTGATCCCGTCGGTGTTGTAGTCGTTGTAGCACAGCTTCGCCGACGGGTCCGCGTCGTGTGCGGCGCGGAAGGCAGCCTCGATCCAGTCGTTCCCGGTCCGTTGCAGGTTGGAATCGCGGCGGGACCCCCGACCGTCGTCGGCGAAGGCCTCGTTCACCACGTCCCAGGCATAGATCTTGCCCTGGTAATGGGTGGCGACCTGGGTGACGTGGTTCATCATGGCCGACCGCAGGGCGCTGCCGGACATCCCCTTGGCCCAGGACGGTTGCTGGGCGTGCCACAGCAGGGCGTGTCCGCGCATCCGCTGGCCGTGTTCCCGGGAACGGTTCAGGATCTGGTCACCGGCGGTGTAGTTGAAACGTCCCTGGGACGGTTCGGTGTGGTCCCACTTCATCTCGTTCTCGGCCGTGACCATGGTGAACTCACGGTCGAGAATCCCGGTGTAGGTGGCGTCACCCAGGCGTCCGGCTGCGACGGCCGCACCGAAGTACCGGCCCGATGACGCCGCCGCCTCGCCCAGTGTCGACCCGCCGGCATTGGCTGTCTGGACGGAGGCGATGACCGCGCCGATCCCGACCGCCGAAGCGAGCAGCGCGGTGATGAGTTTTCTCGGTCTGCGGGAGATCCGGGCGGGTCCGCGGGACCCGCGATTGCCGTACATGGACATCAGTACCTTCCCGATGTTGGTGCCGACCGGCCTGCGTCAACCGGAGCCCTCCGGCTCCGGTCGGTCACGGGGTCGCCGCCGTGGCCGACCGTAGAGAGTCGCGCCGAGGCACCGAACGTTGCCCGCCCTCAGTAAATGTGATCTGCCTCACACGAAAATGTGGTAGTGAACAGCCCTGCCGCGCGGTGTG
>JARRQM010000414.1:0-2617 GCA_037381765.1 Kineosporiaceae bacterium | reverse complement strand
GGCTCGGGTTCCGCCGGTTCGGGTTCCTCCGGTGGCCGGACCCTGTCCGGCACGGCCACCACCTCGGCCGCCTGACCGGCCCACTCCCGCCCGGCACCCCGGTACGGGCCGGTCCCGTCCACCCCGGTACGGGCCGGTCCCGTCCACCCCGATCCGTCCCCAGGGATGTCTTTCGTCCCACGGTCCACAACAGCAGTGGCCGGGAACCGCTCTGCGCCCCCGACCGGCTACGGTCGCCGACATGACGGACGCGCTTGCCGACATCGGCGTCATCGGAGGAACGGGGCTCACCTCATGGCTGGACGGGGCCCGCGAGGTCCCGGTACGGACCCCGTTCGGCCCCCCGAGCGAACCACCCGTGGTGGGCGAGATCGCCGGCCGGCGGGTTGCCTTCCTCCCCCGACACGGACGTGATCACCGGTTCCCGCCGCATCACGTGAACTACCGGGCGAATCTGTGGGCGCTGCGCGCGCTCGGGATCCGCCAGGTCCTCGCCCCCTCCGCCGTCGGCTCACTGCGCCACGACCTCGGCCCGGGCGCCCTCGTCATCCCCGATCAGGTGATCGACCGCACCTGGGGGCGCGCGCATACGGTCTACGACCAGCCCGGGCCGGTCGTGCACATCCCGTTCGCCGACCCGTACTGCCCGCACGGACGGGCGACGGTGCTCGCCACGGCCCGGCGCGCCGGTTGGACGGCCCCCGAGCAGGCGACTCTCGTCGTCATCAACGGCCCGCGCTTCTCCACCCGGGCGGAGTCCCGCTGGCATGCCTCCACCGGCGCCGACATCGTCGGCATGACCGGAATGCCCGAAGCGGCGATCGCCCGAGAACTGGCCCTCTGCTACACGAACGTGTGCCTGGTCACCGATCTCGACGCCGGTTTCGAGGAGGGGGATGCGGTCACCCAGTCCGAGGTGTTCACCGTATTCGGCAAGTCCGTCGAGCGCCTGAAGTCGCTCCTCGTCGACACCATCGAGGCGCTCCCCGACGAAGAGGACTGCCGCTGTCGGCACGCCCTCGACGGAATCACCCTGCCGTTCGCGCTCCCCTGACCCCGGACCGGACCAGGGCCGGGAACAGCAAGACCGGACAGCGGACGCCCTTCCACGGGAGGGCGACATGAACCCGCCGAACCTCGCGCAGGGGGAGCAGGAGCAGGGGACCATGAGCACGAGCTATCCGCAGGTCAGGACCCGATGGCGACGGTGGGGCCGGAGGATGCGACGGCAGCGACGGCTACTCGCCGCGGCGCTACTCGCCATCGCCACAGCCGTCGCCTTGCAGGGGATCATTCCGACGGAACGGAACGGGCCGCTCATCGCCGTCACAGCCCGGGACCTCCCGGCCGGGCACCGGCTCACCGCCGCCGACCTCACCCACCAGCATTGGCCGGCCGGAACCGCCCCGACCGGGACCGTGCCGCACCCCGAGGGGAAGGTCCTCGCCTCCCCCGTGCGCAAGGGTGAACCGGTCACCGACGCTCGGCTGACCGGGCGGGGCCTGCTCACCGGGCAGCCCACCGGAACCGTGGCGGTCGCGGTACGCCTCGCCGACCCCGCGGCGAGCGGACTCATCCGCCCCGGGGACCGGGTTGACGTCCTTTCCCTTCCCCCGGTCGACGGTCTCCCGGCCACCACCGCGACGACGACGCTCGCCGAGGCAGCCCTCGTTCTCGCGGTCGGCTCCCGCGGCGGCGAGGACACCGACGGCTCCGTTGGGGGAACAGCGTCAGGTTCCGGGGCCGGACCGTGGAACACGGGCACCGGTACCGCCGGGGAATCCGGGCAGGGGCTCCTCGTGCTCGCAGTCGACCGGACCACTTCGGCCACCCTGGCGCCGGCCGCCACCTCAGGAGTCGCCGTGGCCCTCGTCGCCTAGGCTCAGCTCCCGCAAATTCTCTTGATCGACGCACCAGGACCGTTCGCGGCCTCAGGATCCCTTGGGCACCAAGTGATCTACTGCAGTCGGGTCCGGACTGGCAGCATCCGTCCGGCGGAGGAGAACGACATGCTCAAAGGGTTCCGCGAATTCGTCATGCGGGGCAACGTCATCGACCTGGCCGTCGCCGTCGTCCTCGGCGCCGCCTTCAAACCAGTGGTCGACACCGTCGTGAACGGGCTGATCACCCCGATCATCGCAGCGATCGGGGGACAACCCAACCTCGACGCCGTAGGCCACTTCACGATGAACAAGGCCGAGTTCGCCATCGGGCCGATCCTCACCCAGGGGATCAATTTCCTTATCGTCGCCGCCGCCGTCTACTTCGTCGTGATCGCGCCGATGAACAAGCTGCTCTCGCTCCGCAAGTCGGCGCCGGAGGAACCCGCCGAAGAAGACGTCGCCGAGGACGTCGCCCTGCTCCGGGAGATCCGCGACCTGCTCCGGGAATCCCACAGCCGAAGCTGAGGGCCTGCCGCACCCGACCGAACACCAGACCAGCCCCATCGGCCCGGTCACTGCCCCGGTCACGGCTACCAGTGCGGCGGGCGCTCCTGTTCGAGCCACCGGTCCCGGTCGGCGGAATCCCCCGATGACCAGTCCTCAGGATCGGGCCCGACCGGTGTGTACGTCACCGCCGGAACCCCGGGGGCGACCGCAGGCTCGGGGACCTCAGG
>JARRQM010000413.1:0-2619 GCA_037381765.1 Kineosporiaceae bacterium | reverse complement strand
CGACCGCCCCGATCGGGATCGACAACGACCAGTCGGGTACCACGGAGCCGGGCCTCACCGGCGGCCCGGCGCAACGCCGCCCGACCTTCCTGGGTCGGCAGGTACCCCACCACGATGGCCATTGGCCGCCTCCCGCACCGAACCGCCGTCCGACCGTCTTCCCGGGGCACCGTGCCGATGCTCCGGGACCGCCACGCTACCGGATGCCCGGTTGCGGGAACCGGTCACGTCACCCCGGGGAGCCGGGTTCAGCCCTCACCCGTCGCGCGCAGCCCGACCTCAAGGTCGGCGAGGATGTCGTCGACGTGTTCGATCCCCACCGCGAGCCGGATCAGCCCCGGGGTGACCCCCGCCCCCGCCCTTTCCTCCGCGGACAGCTGGGCGTGCGTGGTCGAGGCGGGATGGATCACCAGGCTGCGCACATCCCCGATGTTGGCGACGTGGCTGTGCAGGACCAGGGCCTCGACGAAGCGCTTCCCCGCCTCGAAACCGGCGGCGAGTTCGAAGGCGAGCACCGCTCCCGGCCCGGCCGGTGCGTACCGCTTCGCCCGGGCATGCCAGGGGCTGGACGGCAGACCCGCGTAGGCAACCGAACTGACCTCCCCGCGGCCGTCCAGCCAGCGGGCGACCACCCCGGCGTTGTGGACGTGCCGCTCCATCCGCAGGCTGAGCGTCTCCAGCCCCTGGGCGAGGAGGAAGGCGTTGAACGGCGATACCGCCGGCCCGAGATCACGCAGCAACTGGACCCGGGCCTTGAGGATGTAGGAGAGGTTCTTCCCCAGGGCCCCGTCGGCACCGACGTCACGGGCATAGACCAAGCCGTGGTAGCTCGGGTCCGGCTCGTTGAAGCTCCGGAAACGCTCCGGGCTGGCGGCGAAGTCGAACCTGCCGGAATCGATGATCGCACCGCCCAGTGACGTCCCGTGCCCGCCCAGGTACTTCGTCGCCGAGTGCACGACGACATCGGCCCCCCAGTCGAACGGCCGCACCAGGTAGGGGGTGGCGATGGTGTTGTCGACGATCAGCGGAACCCCGTGCTCATGGGCGACTGCGGCAACCCCCTCGATGTCAAGGAGGTCCTGCTTCGGATTCGCGATCGTCTCGCCGAACAGCAGTTTGGTGTTCGGCCGGATCGCCGCCCGCCAGGAGTCCAGATCGTCCGGGTCCTCGACGAAAGTCACCTGGATACCGAACTTCGGCAGGGTGTTCCTGAACAGGTTGTAGGTACCGCCGTAGAGGCTGGGGCTGGCCACGAGATGGTCCCCGGCCTCGGCGACGTTGAGCACGGCGAGGGTCTCCGCGGCCTGACCGCTGGCCACCAGCAGGGCCCCGACCCCGCCTTCGAGACTCGCCAACCGCTGCTCGACGACGTCCTGGGTGGGGTTCATGATCCGGGTGTAGATGTTGCCGGGTTCCTTCAGTGCGAACAGGTCCGCCGCATGTGCGGTGTCCCGGAAGGCGAAGGAGGTGGTCTGGTAGATCGGCAGGGCCCGGGCCCCGGTGCTGGGATCGGGAACCTGCCCCGCGTGGATCTGTCGGGTCTCGAAGGACCAGGTGTCGGACATGGGAGCTCCTCGCAACGGGGGGCCGCCGATGGGCCCGCGCTTGCCTCCACCACCTCGGTGGTCGGCCTGGTCATCACCCGGGGCACCCCACCGCGGAGGAGGGTTGCCGGCCAGCGAGCCGGGGCTTGGCGCTGGCGCTCATGACCTGAAGGGGATCGTAGAGCACCGGCCCGATCCCGGCATCCCTTCCCGTGCGGCCCCGACCCCGACCCGCCCCGCCCGTCCCGCCTGTCCCGGTCCCGGAGTCAGTCGGCGGTCTCCAGCCACGGCGGCGGGACCCCCTCAGCGAGCAGCTGGGTTACCAGGACCGCCAGCCGGTGCCCCGGAACGTCGGCGAGCGCCCGCATGGCGAGCAGCCTGCCCCGGGTACCGTTCCCCCGCCACCAGGCCAGCCAGGCGAGAACGGCCAGGGGATCGGCGCGCCGCCCGGCCGGGGCGTACCGGGCCGCCGCGGAGAGCACCCGGCGCCCGCGTTCGGCGAGATCGGGATCAGGCCGGTGGCTGAGTACCCCGGCCAGGTCAACCATCCCGTCGGCTCCGGCGAGGACCCGTTCCGGGAGTTCCCCGCTCCCCGGTACCAGGCAGAGCAGGAGGGCATCCCGCACCGACGGTTCGACGAGGGCGTCGAGCAGTCCCGGCAGCGGTCCGGGGTCCGGGTCCCCGGCAACCACCAGTTCCCGCCACCGGGCCAGGGCCGCGGTACGGTCCGCCGGACCGCCCCACCCGGGCTCACCGCCCGGGCCGGATCGGGCCTCCGGTGCGGGTCCCGGCTTGACGTCGGCGATCACGGACTCCTCATCCGGCAGCAGCGATGCCCCGCCGAACACCATCGTGGCGGCCACCTGGCTGGCCGCCACCTGGCTGAGCGGGGTGCCCCGGGCCGGACAACATCCGGGGTCCGAACACAGGTGGGAGCGGAAGGCGGTGGGTCCCACTCCGATCACGTCGACGACCTGCCGACCCGAGCTGGGCAGTTCCCGGCGCAGCGGCCGGACCAGCCCGGGATGGGCGAGCCGGGGTGTGCCGTCCGGCCCGGGCCGGGGGTAGCCCCAGG
>JARRQM010000412.1:0-2644 GCA_037381765.1 Kineosporiaceae bacterium | reverse complement strand
GTTCTCCTCCACACCATCCTTGTGGTTTCAGCCGACGAGGACGCGCGCCACGAGATCGGGCAGGGCTTGTTCGTGAAGACGTCCAGGATCACGAGGCGGGCCGCAGAACAAACAGCGGGCGTTCCGCAGCTACCGGTGAGTGAGGCTCCACCGCGCGAGTGACGTGGGCTGCGGAAGGCCCGCGTTGGACTCAGCCGCGGATATTCGGAGCTTGGGTCATTGAATCTGGGGCGGGGCGCCCCGGGTGACACGATTTCGGGCGGATCGATGCTGGGTCGAGTCGGGCCTTGGCCTCGGTGGCCGGCAAGACCAAGTGAAGGGGCGTTGGATCCGGGGTGGCCGCGAGGATGTCGACTGATCGGCGGCCCGTGAGACACACGTCGGGCGTGAGCTGAGCCAACGGGCGTTGGCTGACCGTCGGTGGGTCTAGCGAAGCGTCAGTGGTCACGGTGGCTTTGGGAGGGGCCGGGCGGCGACGACCTGTGCGAGCGTCGGGGCCGGCCAGACGTACCAGCGATCGAGCATCACCAACCGGCCGATCTTGCAGGTCGGGCACAGGCCAGGATCGCGCCCGAAGATGCGTAGGCAGGCGGCGGCACGGGACTCTGGGGTGGGTGCCGGAGGCGGGTCGGCGTCGAGCAGCTCCCGGCACCGCTGGATGGCGCCCTCGCGCAGGCGGTTGCTGAGCAGGCCGTAGCGCCGGATGCGGACGAAGCCCGGGGGGAGCACGTGCTGGAGGAAGCGCCGGCAGAAGGTCTGGGCGTCAAGGCGGAGAAGCTTCTGACGGTTGCCGTGGGCACGGTCTCGCCAGCGGAAGACGACGTTCTGGCCGTCGTAGCTCTGGATGCGGCGGTTGGAGATCGCGATCCTGCGGGTGTAGCGGGCGAAGTAGTCGATCACCTGGCGGGGTCCGTGCAGCGGGCGGCGGATGTCGATGTTCCAGCTCCGTCGGGAGGCGTCTCTGAGTAGCTCGTAGCCGGAGTGACGCCCCACCTGGACGTGTCCCTCGCGGTGCAGCACCTGGAGCTTCTCGAGCAGCTTTCCTCTGAAGACGAGCTGCAGGGCCTTGCGTGGGAGCAGGAAGCGTCGGCGATGGACGAAGCCCGAGGCGGTCAGGCCTCCCCCGATGACCAGGCAATGGATGTGGGGATGGAAGGTGAGCTTCTGGCTCCAGGTGTGAAGCACCGCCAGGACGCCCAGAGTGATGCCCTGGCGGGCGGCCACATCCTGGAGCGTCTCGGAGACCGCGGCGAAGAGGGCCTTGAGGGCCAGCTCACGCCCCACGCCGGCGAAGAACGGCCGGAGCGACGCGGGGACGGTGAAGACCAGGTGGAAGTAGGCAACGGGAAGCAGGTGTTGAGCCTGGGCCTCGGCCCACAGCGCCTGGTCGAGGTGGCCACAGGTCGGGCAGTGGCGGTCGCGGCAGGAGTGGTAGCCGTAGTGGATCTCGCCGCAGCGGTCGCAGAGGGCGCAGTGCCCTCCGAGACGGCCGGTGCGACAGGCCAGGATGTGGGCGGCGGCGCGTGCCCGGTCGCCGTCGAGGAACAGGGTCCGGACATGGTCGCGGAGGATGTCCGCGACCGAGAAGACGGCCGACTTGGCGCAGCCCATCTCGGGCCCGCTTACAGGTTGTCCAGAGGGCTCTTGACGTCGGTGAGCCAGTTCTTGGCCAGGTGGGTGTAGACGGTGGTGGTGCTCAGGCTCTGGTGACCGAGCAGGGCCTGGACGACTCGGAGGCTGGTTCCGGCCTCGACCAAGTGCGTGGCGAAAGCGTGGCGCAGAGCGCGGAGAGAGACCGTTTTGGTGATGCCGGCCTTCTTGCGAGCCTGGCCGCAGGCGCGCTGCAGGCTGGTGGCGGCCATCGGCTGTCCGGGTGTGCGGCCCTCGAAGAGGTAGCACTGGGGCCGGTACCGCTTCCAGCACTCGCGAAGCTCGGTGAGCAGTCGCTGAGACAGGACGACGTCGCGGTCCTTCCGGCCCTTGCCCAGCTCGACCCGGATCACCATCCGCTGGGCGTCGATGTGTCGGGGCTCGAGGTGGAGGAGCTCGTCGGTGCGGAGGCCGGAGCCGTAGCAGGTCATGAAGGCGGCGCGGTGCTTGGGGCTGGGCGCCGCGTTGAAGAGCGCCTCGACTTCTTGCTGGTCGAGGATCTCAGGGAGGCGCTTTGGCCGCCGCGCACGGGGCAGGTGGATCTCGCCCCAGTCGGGACGCCTCAGGACGTAGCGTGAGAAGCCACGCAGGGCGTAGGTGGCGACGTGGATGGTGGAGTCGCTCCTCCCCTTCTCGGCCAGATGGGTGAGATACTTCGTCACGTCCTCGGCGGAGCTGGCCACCAGCGGCTGCTCAGCCAGGAAGTCGTCGAACTGCTTGAGGGTGCCGAGGTAGCTGTCGATCGTCCTCTCAGCGCGGGAGGCGGCTCGGAGAACGTTCTTGAACTGCTGGAACGGGTCGGGACTGGGTACTGTCATCTCTTCCTCCAAGGTCGCTTGCAGATCCGGAGCGACCGGAGGAAGCTTCGCTCACGGCGGATGTCCGCACCGCCTCCGCCGCGAAGCGGCTGAGTTCAACAAGCCGATGAACCCGACGAAGCGCAATAGCGAGACCCGTCGAAGCCGGCCTTGCTTCATCACGGCGCGCTTCGCAG
>JARRQM010000411.1:0-3359 GCA_037381765.1 Kineosporiaceae bacterium | reverse complement strand
CACCGAACGCCGCGAGGATCTACGACGCCTGGCTCGGCGGCAAGGACAACTTCCGAGCTGACCGGCGCGCTGCCGACGAGGTCGCCCAAGCCGCTCCCTTCGTCGTCGAGAGCGCGCGCACCAACCGTGCCTTCCTCCGCCGCGCGGTCATGCATCCGCCGAGCACCTTGCACCTGCCCCAAGGCTGGCCCTGGCAGCCCGCCTGGAACGGTCTGCACACCGCCGAGTCCGTCCGCGAGCGGATCTTCACCCGGAAGAGGTAGCGCCCGGTACCGGGTGCCCGCCCGCGCGACAGCTGCTCCAGCCCCGCTGCCCCGCCGATCCGGCCGGGCTCACCCCTCGACCCCAGTGACCTCGACGTACCCGTCGGCGAGCCTCTTCGCGGCGAGCCGGTCGGCCTTGCGGGCGGCCCTGTCGGGGTCGGCGAAACGGCGGTTGCGCACGGCACCGACCGCGCCGACCTTCCCGGTGCGGGTGGACACCAGCCCGACGGCCGGGTCGTACAGCACCTCGCAGAACCGCGGTCGGCCTTTCCCGGCGGTGGTGGGTTGCTCGAACCGGCGCACCTGCGCGTCCGGGTTCACCCGGTCGCCGACGTTCAGCTGGGCGGTGCGCGGCTCCAGGGCCATGACGATGTCGGCGTAGGCGGCCAGGAACTGCGTGGCGAGCATCCAGGCCAGGGACTTCTCCCACCACAGATCCTCCGGGTCGTCCACGACGTGGGCGAACACCCGGCCCCCGTGGCCGTCGGCGTCGACCGTCGGGTCACCGTCGACGAGCACGGGGACCGGCTCCCCCGCCTCGGTGACGACGACGGCGTCGAGGGTGGGCAGCTGGTCCCGGACCCGGTCGGCGGCCTGCGGGGTCATCGCGGCCAGGTACCGCTGCGCGACGTCCCGGGCCGCGGGACGGTGCGCGAGCACCTGGGCCGGGGAGAGCACCCGACCCCCACCCCCACCGAGCACGCTCCAGCGGGCGTGGCCGACAGTGCGCCAGAAGTCCCGCAGCACGTCCGGCACCGGGTGGGTGCGCTGCGCCTCGAACGCGGCGATCTCCTTCTCACCGACCCCGGTCCCCACCTCGACCGTGACCGCGGAGGTCGCGATGTCGTACCCGGACCCGCGGAGCTGGTCGAGGATCTCGGTCAGGGCCCGCACGTGCCACACCGCGTCCCGGGTGTCGTTGCGGATCCGGCCACGGATCCACTCCCGCACGGTGAGGTCCTCCGGACGCCGGGCGCCGTCGTCCCACTCGACGGAGAGGCAGGTGGCGTTGCGATCACGCTCGGCGGTGAGCACCCATTCCTCGTGCGCGGCGGCCGCGGCCCGCTCGGAGTCGAAGACCTCTCCGCGGTGGGTGAACCGGCCCCCGAAGACCATGAGCTGCTGCCGGTCCGAGTTGTACCCACCGTCGGGTTCGGGCGTGTAGAAGATGCGTTTCACCGCCCCGCGCCCGGGCAGGTACCACGGGTCGGACGGCGCCATGCCGCGTGCCTGCCGGTGGGCCAGCAGCCGGGAAAACGCCGCGACCGCGGCGGACTCGTCGGGGAACCGCAGCCCGACGCGGTCCATGGACCCGTTGTTGACGCCCTCCCGCAGCAGGATCCGGTCGTCGTAGCGGACCAGTTCGGCGAACTTCCCCGCATCCGCCGACCACAGCAGGGCCCGCTGCGACAGGTGCTCGACCCCGGCGAGGAACCCGGCCGAGCTGCCGAGCCCCAGGGCCTGCGTCGTGAACGGTGGTTCGACGATCTCGTAGCCGTCGAAGGCGTGGGCGCCGCCATCGGTGTCGAGGAACCACACCTCGCCGGTGTCCCGATCGTGCAGCAGCCGCCGCTCCACCGTCACCCCGGCGAGCAACCCGAGGCTGTCGTCGCGGATCCTGCGGCGGGGACGGCCCGCGACCCGGGCCGCGACCCCCTCGGCCAGCAGCCGCTCCCGCCGGGCGTCGGCCGCGCCGGACACTACGGCCTCCAGGTCAGCACGCAGGTCGGTGGTCAGTGGGTCGGTCCAGCCGCGACCGCGGGCGTGGTCGTCCGGCTCCAGCGGGGGTTCGGCGATCGAGCCCGCCAGCGCGTGCGCGGCCCGCACCAGGTCGTGCTCCCGGGTCCGCAGCGCCGCGGCCGTGCCGGTGTGCAGGGCGTAGCGGAAGAACCGGCGGTCCACCTCCTCGGCGGGCACCGGCCAGGTGACCAGTTCGCGCGCCAGCTCCAGTAGCGGCGGGTCCTGCCGGACGAAGCCGGCAAGGGCGTAGGCGTAGCAGCCGGCCGCGTACCCGTCCCGGGCCTGCCGCAGCGCGGTCATCACCTGGGCGTGGAGCCCGGGGCCGAACGCCCCGGGCGGCCGGGCCGCCCGCCCTGGTCACCGCCGAGTACAGGCAGGCGACCATGTCCTCCAGGGTGTCGTCCTCGGTCTTGCCGTGGTCGAGCACCTTCCCACTCTTCGGGCTGGAGGCGGCGTAGCGGGTCCCGTACTCGGTCAGGGCGCCGATCAGGTAGTCCTGCGCTCCCGGGAGGACGAACGAGCGCAGCCGGCGGCAGGCGGCGTTGCGGACGTGGATGTTCGGGTGGTCCAGACCGTTCGCCACCAGTGCGCGGGCCGTTCGCTCGGCCTGCGCATCGGACAGGGCGGCGGCCACGTCCACCCCATCGACCTTGTCCGGCTTGAACAGCGTGCTCCACAACGGGTCCAGCACGGTCCGGTCCGCGGGACGCTCGGCCAGGGCCAGCAGGGCGCCGAGGATCTCCGGGGTGTGCGCGTACGGGGCCAGCGCCTTCAGGCACGCCTCGTTGAGCTGCTCCGCGGACAGGACGGCCGCGAAGTCGGTGTCCGCGGGGGCGGGCCGGTCCAGCACCCGCAGCAGCAGGCCCACGGCCGGGTCGGCGGCCGACCTGATCCCCGCGGCGACCTCGGCGACGATCTCCTTCGCCGCGAACGACGGCACGGCCATCAGGGCCCCGGCCACCAGCTCCATCGGGGAACGCCCGGCGGGAAGCCCGCCGTCGATCGTCGGCACCGGATCGGGCCCGGACGCTCCGGCCAGCACGGTGCGCAGCGCCCAGCCGATCGGTCCCGTCCGGCGGCCGAACACGTCGGTCCGGTAGAGCACCCGCAGAGCGAGGACCCGGGCCAGCGCCGGGTCGGTGTGATCGGGGTCGGCCAGTTCGGCGAGCTGCCGTTCCTCGTCGTCGGGCCGGTTCACCAGGGCCTCCAGCATCGGCTGGGTGGCGGCCCGCAGCTCCCGGTGGCGGTCCAGCACCGCCCGCGACGGCAGGGCCGCGGAGGCCCTGCCCGCACCACCGGTCCCCGCCCCGTGCTCCCCGCCGCCGGACCCGGCGGCGCCTTCGCCGTCCCCCGACC
>JARRQM010000410.1:0-6120 GCA_037381765.1 Kineosporiaceae bacterium | reverse complement strand
GGTCCTTGTCCTGGGCCCGCAGCGTGTGCAGTAAGGACTCCAGGCGCCGTTCGGTCGTCGCGTCGAGCTGGTTGGTCGCCTCCAGGTCGAGCAGGACGATCCGGACGTCCGGGCGGGCCAGGACGGTCTCCAGCAGCCGATCGAAGACCGTCGCGGCATTCGCCCAGAACAGCGGGGAGTCTAGGCGCAGTACGAGCAGCCCCGGTACGGTACGCCGTTCCGGGTGGCTGGTGAGCGACCCCCAGGCGGCCTTCTCCTCGGGGAGCTTGCCCATTTCGTCGATGTGCACCTGGGTGGACCGGTACACGAGGCCGAGCAGGCTCTGCCCGATCGCCACGAGCAACCCGTACAGCGGTCCGAGCGCGAGCACCCCGACCATGGCGACGACGGCGGCGAGACCGTCGTTGCTCCGGATCGTCCAGTACCGCAGGAGCACCCGGGGCCGGAGCAGGCCCCAGACGGCGTGCACGACGATTGCCGCGAGCACCGCCGCGGGCAGGGCGGACATCGGGCCGGACAGGGCGAGTACGACGAGGAGCACGGTGACCGCGGCGACGATCCCGACGACCTGGCTGCGGCCCCCGGCCCGCTCGTTCGCCGCCGTCTTCGACAGGCTGCCCGCCGCCCCCATCCCGCCGAGCGCACCGGAGGCGAGGTCGGCGACGCCGTGCGCGATGAGTTCGGTGTCGGTGTTGATCCGGTCGTCGTACTGCTGGGCGAACAGACGTCCGGCGGCGAGGCCCTCGGCGAGGCCGACCATGGCGATGGCGACCGCACCGGTGGCGAGGGTCGCGAGGTCGTCGAGGCGGACCGGGGGCAGGTGCAGGCCGGGCAGTCCGGACGGCACCTGACCGATCGTTGCGACTCCGCGGCCGGGCAGGTCGAGCAGGTGCGAGGCGGCGATCCCCAGGGTGAGGACGACGAGGCTCCACGGGACCTGCGGGAGTATCCGGTGCCCGCCGAACAGGGCACCCAGGGCCAGCACACTCACCAGTACGGTCCCCGGATGTTCATGGCCGATCGCCTGGGTGAGGACGAACGCCTGCTCCACGACCCCGCCGCGGGCCCCCTGGACGCCGACCAGGACCGGTCCCTGACCGAGGATGACCAGGATGCTGAGCCCGCTGATGAACCCGGCGACGCGCCGAGGGCCAGGGCCGCGGTGAGCGACGCGGCCCTGGCCGGGTCCCCGCCGGACAGCTGGCCGACGAGGCTGCCGGACAGCAGCGAGACGGTGGAGACGGGGCCGACGACGAGGAGCCGTGAGGAGCCGAACACCACGTAGGCGAGTAGGGCGGGGGGCAGGGTGTAGAGGCCGACCTCGACCCCGACGCCGGCGACGACGGCGTAGCCCATGGACTGCGGGATGGCCAGGGCCGCGACGACGAGTCCGGCGAGGATGTCGTTGCGCAGTCCGGCCCGGCGGTAGCGGGGTAGCCAGGTGAGGATCGGTATCAGGGCACCTGCCGTCGCCAGGATCCCGTTGACAGGTGCCGCTGTCGGTTCCGCTACCGGTTCCGGTTCCGGTTCCGTTGTCGGTTCCGGGGCGACCGGTCGGGCTTCCTCGGGTGGCGGCCCGGCCTGGGCCGGAACCGTGGCGACGCGTGCGGCACGTGCGGCATGCCCGGCCTGGGGGGTCACCTGGGGTTTGTCGGTCCCCGGAGGCGGGATCTTCAGCGGCCAGCCCGGTGATCAGCTCAGGGCCGATCCGGCCGTCCACTTCTCCCAGCTGAGGTTCCAGTCGTACAGGCCCGGGTCCTGGGTGGCGATCCGTTCTTCCGGCCCCCGGCCGGTGTTGGCCACGATGACGACGTCACCGATGACGGCATCGTTGTAGAACTTTTCGGCGTCGGTGTCGCTGAGGTGGATGCACCCGTGCGAGACGTTGGCCTTGCCGAGGAGCGGATCCCAGCTCGCCGCGTGCAGGAAGGTGCCCGAGGCGGTGACCCGGGTCGCCCAGTATTCGGTTTCGCTGTAGTAGTCCGGGTCCTCCTCATCGCAGGTGATCTTGGCGCTGCAGGAGTCCATCACGATCTCTTTCGTCTTGCCGAGGACGACGTAGGTGCCGCTGTAGGTTTCCAGCCCCGGTTTCCCGGTGCCGCCCGGCCAGGTGTGCACCAGTTCGCCGTCCCGGTAGACCTGCACCTGATGGGTCACCCCGTCGACCTTGGTGATCTGGGAGGAGCCGATGGTGAAGGTTTGGTCGTAGTCCTTGCGGCCGTACACCCCTTTGGCGGCTTTCACCCCGGCGATCCGCATGGTCAGGGACACCGTCGTGCCGGGGGTCCAGAACTCCTTCGGCCGCCAGTGCAGTTCGCGGCCGTTCAACCAGTGCCAGCTCCCGGTGACTGCGGTGCCGTCCGGGGTCGAGGCCCGGACCTGCATCACCTTCTCGATCGCGGCCCGTTCGGTCACCGTGCTCGCGAACCGCACGACGACGGGCTGACCGACCCCGACCGTCGACCCGGACTGCGGGGTGACCGTGAAGGACAGGCGGCTGTTGTTCGGTACCGCGCTGACCTTGAACGTGACGTTGACGGTGCGATCGGCCCCCTTGACGTCCTTGACCTTCGCCACGCCCTGATAGGTGCGGTCGGGCCGGGGCGCCTCGCGGGACACCCAGTCCAGGCCGTCGGCGGAAACCGCACCGTTGAGGTCGTCGCCCCGGTCGCTGCTCACCGTGACGGCCGCGAAGGTGCCGTGCGCGACCTTCAGCTGCACCGGTGCGGAGTACGGCACCGCATCGGTGCTGCCCGCCACGCTGATCTCCGGGGCCCGGGCACTGCGCAGCGCGGTGAGCGCCGGTGCGGCCTTGGCCGGGGCGCCGCAGGAGGCGAGGACCAGGACGCCCAGGACGGCGGCCCAGACCCGGGCCGGTCTACCCCGGAACCTCCCCGGTCCCCCGTCGGGGCGCGACCGGTGCCCCTCCGCCGCACGCCTGACCACCGCAGCATCCTCTCCCGGAGGTGTCCGCCCCGCGGATCGGACCGGACCGGACCGATCGGGTGCCCTCAGCACCGCGGGACCGGACGGGACTGCGGCGCAGGGCCCGAAGACCACTGTACGGGGTGTTCCCGGGATGACCGGGAACCGTCGCGGGCACGGTCAGCGCAGAGCCGCGAAGTTCTCCGCAGCGAGGAACGGGTCGTGCTGGTGCGCGCTGTCGTGGTGGGCGAGCACCGCCCAGAGCACCTGGGCCGGTTCCCGGTCATCCGCGTACCGCGCGGCGTATTCCTGGCAGCGGGGACAGCTGGCGGCGTGCGGGTAGGCGGCGAGCCGTTCGGCGAGTAGTTCCGCCATCCCGACCACGATGTCCATGGTGGGGGCATCGGCACCCGGGGGTCCGGTGTTGAGTGTGAGATGCGTCCCATCCGGAGGGCGCGGGGAGGGGCCCGGCGGCGGTTGGAGGCGGCGCCGCACGGTAACCGGTCGCGCGGTAGCCGGTCGCGCGGTAACCGGCGGCCGGGTGACCGGCCCGCGCTGAGCGGCCGCACGTCGACCGGTCTGTTCGGCGGACGAGTACCCGGTGCGGTTGCCGAGCGGGACGGGGCAGGGCAAGGTGGGGGCGTGCTGAGTGCGACCTCGCTGCGACGTCACCCCGCTCCCGGTCCTCTGACCGACGCGGCCTGTCGCTGTCGCCGGCACTGTTGCTGAACCTCTCAGCGTCCCCTTCCGGGGCCGGATCGTCCGGTCCGCCGACCCCGGGCCCCGATCACCTGCTCGGCGCGGCGCCGCACTGAGGGACGCGCCGGCGGATCCTCCCCCGGGTCGGGGATCTCCCCGCGGGATGACCCCCGCACCCGACCGGCGAGGTCGGCCGCGGAACGGCAAGATCCCCGCCCCACGCGTTGATACCGGTCCAGCGGGCCGGGAAAGGACAGGCAGCTATGCGTATCTTCGATGACGTCACCCGGGTCGTCGGCGGAACACCCCTGGTCCGGCTGAACCGGATCACCGACGGCGCCCCCTCGGTGGTGGCCGCGAAACTCGAATTCTTCAACCCCGGGGGGAGCGTCAAGGACCGCATCGGGGTCGCGATGATCGAGGCCGCGGAGGCTGCGGGGGCCCTCCGTCCGGGAGGTACCGTGGTCGAGGCGACCAGCGGGAACACCGGGATCGCCCTGGCCATGGTCGGTGCGGCCCGCGGGTACCGGGTGGTGTTGACCATGCCGGAGTCGATGTCCCGGGAACGGCGCGGCCTGCTCCGGGCCTTCGGTGCGGAACTCGTGCTCACCCCGGCCGCCGAGGGGATGGCCGGGGCCGTGGCCCGGGCCGAGGAACTCGGGACCGCGGACGGGGCGGTGCTGGTTCGCCAGTTCGCCAACCCCGCCAACCCGGACGTGCACCGGCGGACCACGGCCGAGGAAATCTGGGCGGATACCGACGGCCGGGTCTCCGCGCTCGTCGCCGGCGTCGGCACGGGCGGCACGGTCACCGGGGTCGGTCAGGTGCTGCGCGAACGCAACCCCGACATCAAGGTTTTCGCCGTGGAGCCGGCGGCCTCACCGGTGCTCAACGGCGGCACCCCGGCCGGCCACCCGTTGCAGGGGATCGGCGCGAACTTCGTCCCGGAGATCCTTGACCGGGGCGTCTACGACGAGGTGCTGGACGCGCCGACCGAGGAGGCGATGACCTACGCGCGGCGGGCGGCCGTCGAGGAGGGGCTGCTCGTCGGGATCTCCTCCGGGGCTGCCCTGTGGGCGGCCGTCCAGGTGGCCCACCGTCCGGAACTCGCCGGCGGGATCGTCGTCGTCATCGTCCCCTCCTTCGGCGAGCGCTACCTGTCCACCCCCCTGTACGCCGACCTGATGGACTGAACGGTGACATCTGTCGAGATGACCGAAATCATGACCGGGACCGGAGCCGGGGCCGATCCGGGGACCGAACCCGTGGTCGGGACCGCGGCCGAACCCATGGTCGGGACCGCTGCCGGGACCGGGACGGGGGAGTGGTCCCGTTCCGCGGGATACCCGGTTCCCGTGCCGTGGCACCGGAGGCGAACGGGTCCGGGGTCTGCCGGCCCGGGGTCCGCCGGTCCGGGAGCGGATCGGCGACACAGGCCGGCCGGCTCCGTCCGCGGTCATCCGGTGGCCCGGCTGCGCGAGGATCTCGCCACGGCCAGGGCGAAGGATCCGGCCGCGGGCAGTACCGCCGAACTCATCCTCGGTTATCCCGGACTGCATGCGATCTGGTCGCATCGGCTCACTCACGCCCTGTGGGTGCGCGGGCACCGGTTGGTGGCCCGGCTGCTGTCGCAGCGGACCCGGGCGGTCACCGGCATCGAGATCCACCCCGGGGCGAGGATCGGCCGCCGGTTCTTCATCGACCACGGGATGGGGGTGGTGATCGGGGAGACCGCGGAGATCGGTGACGACGTGATGCTCTACCACGACGTCACCCTCGGTGGCCGGAGTCTGGCCCGGGTCAAGCGGCATCCGACTGTCGGGAACGGGGTGACGATCGGGGCGGGGGCCCAGGTGTTGGGGCCGGTGACGATCGGGGACGGGGCGCGGATCGGGGCGAATGCCGTGGTTGTGCGTGATGTCGGGGCGGGGACGGTGGTCGTGGGGGTGCCGGGGCGATCCCGTCCCGCATCCCTGCCCGGGAAGGGGGCCGGGGCCGAGGGGGACGGATCCGGGATCGAGCCGGCGATCTTCATCTGACCGGGATCCCCGGGGCCGGGGTTCGCGGGCGGAGCGGGACGGGGCTGCTCCGCCCGGGTGCCGCGCAGCCGCGGGACGGGGGGCTATCGACGGGTTCTCAGGCGCTGCGGGTGCACGGGGATGCGCGATGCCCTGGCCCGGTCCGGTATCCCGCGGGAGTTGTGGGGTGACGTCCGGATGAACGTCACAATGAACACCGCGAGCACCGTCCTCTGACCGTGGAGGCCCGTGTGACGAGCAAGTTCGGACCACATGGTGCGGACGTCGCAGCGTTCCTCGCCGAGGTCGAGGCCACCACTGACCCCAACATTTGGGATCAGATCCTCGCCGGGGAAAACCCGAGTGCTGGAGTTGCCGCGATGAGTGCCTTGACCAAGACCAGATTGTCCGCCAGCGCGGACTCGGCGGTCGACCGCGGGGTGCGTCTGGCCTACAAGAGCCTGCATCTGACCCGCGA
>JARRQM010000409.1:0-2674 GCA_037381765.1 Kineosporiaceae bacterium | reverse complement strand
GACCTGTTGACTCGTGAAAACCCGCCGAACGTCTACGGGGGCGCCGGCGTCCACGTACAGAACCTGGTCATGGTGCTGCGCGGGCAGGTGGACGTGCGGGTCGTGCCTTCGGCGAGGCGCGCCCCGACCCCGGCGTCACCGGCTATCCCGATCCGGATTTCCTCGCCGGGGCGAATCCGGCACTGCGGACCTTCGGCGTCGACCTCGCCATCGCCGCCGACTGTGCCGGTGCCGACATCGTGCACTCGCACACCTGGTACGCCAATCTCGCCGGGCACCTCGCCGGGTTGCTGCACGGGGTGCCGCATGTGCTCAGCGCGCACAGCCTGGAGCCGTTGCGGCCGTGGAAGGCCGAGCAGCTCGGCGGCGGCTACGCGCTGTCGTCCTGGGCGGAACGGACCGCCTACCAGGGGGCGGCCGCGGTGATCGCGGTGAGCGCGGGGATGCGCGGGGACATCCTGCGCAGCTACCCGGAGATCGACCCCGCGCGGGTGCACGTCGTGCACAACGGGATCGACCTCACCGACTGGTACCCGGACACCGACGAGGAGGCGGTGCGCCGGCTCGGCGTCGACCCCACCCGCCGCAGCGTCGTCTTCGTCGGACGGATCACCCGGCAGAAGGGCCTGCCCTACCTGCTCCGGGCGGCCCGGCGGCTGCCGACCGACGTCCAGCTCGTGCTCTGCGCCGGGGCCCCGGACACCCCCGAGATCGCCGCGGAGGTGACCGGTCTCGTCGCGCGCCTGCAGGAGGAACGTGACGGCGTGGTCTGGGTGCAACGGACGCTTCCCCTCACCGAACTACGCCCGGTGCTCTCGACGGCGACGGCCTTCGTCTGCCCCTCGGTGTACGAACCGCTGGGCATCGTCAACCTGGAGGCCATGGCCTGCGGGGCGGCCGTCGTCGGCACCGCGACCGGCGGGATCCCCGAGGTCGTCGACGACGGGGTGACCGGCCGGCTGGTTCCCATCGACCAGGTCGACGACGGCACCGGCACCCCGCGGGAGCCGGAGACCTTCGTCGACGACCTGGCCACCGGGCTCACCGAGGTACTCGACGACCCGGACCATGCCCGCCGGATGGGCCGGGCCGGGCGGGAACGTGCGCAACAGCACTTCTCCTGGGACACCATCGTCGAACGGACCCTTGAGGTGTACCGCGCGGCGCTGACCTGAACGCGGCGCTGACCTGAACGCGGCGCCGACCAGCACGCGGCGCCGCACGGAACCGGGCGGGGACCGCGGCCGGGGCGCCCGCCGACCCTCCGGACCCTGCCCCGAAGGCCCCGCCCCGGGACTACCCTCCGGCGGGGTCGGGGAGCGCGGCGGCGGCGTTCACCGCTGCGGCGATGGCGCGTCGGGCCGCACTGTCGAGCCGGCGGAGCGCGTCGGCCCCGCGTGCCGCGGCGAACCCGTCCAGGGTCTGGCCGCCGTGCCGCTCCGCGGCGGCGACGACGAGCCGGATCCGGGTCGCCTCGTCGAGTACCCGGACACTGCGTGGGAGTGACCCGGGCGGTAGCGGGGACCCTGCTGGCGTGCCGCCCGCCCGCAACCGGGCCGCAACCGAGGCCGCCTCCACGGCGTGGACCGGGCGGTCGAGTCCCGCGAAGACATCCCCCGTCTCGACGGTCACTTCCCGCAGCGCCCGTTCGGCCTCGGCGAGGGACCCCGACGGGTCCGGCCGGTCATCGACCTCGTACACCACCCAGGTGACTTCGGCGCCCGGTTCCCAGACGGAACCGAACCGGGTGATTTCGGGGAGGAGCCCCCGGGACCGGAGGCCGGGACGGAACTCGGCGACGACGCCTTCGCCGGCGCCGAGTGCGGCCCGGTTGAAGTCGGCGGGGCCGGGAAGTCCGAGGCCGTCCCCGGGGGCCGGGAGCACCACCCGGAACCGGGCCAGCCCGCCGGCGCGCAGTTCGGTGAGGAGTTCGGTGAGGTGGGCGGGCCCGTTCCGGGCCGGAGCGCTGCCGGCCCGACGTATCCGGTGCGGTTCGTCGTCCCCGGTCACCGCGGTGCGCAGGTCGTCGGGGCCGGCCGCACCGGCCAGCACCGCATTGCCCCAGGCCGCGAGGCGGGCGGAACGCGGGAGCTCGGACATCCGCCCACTTTACGAGCCGGGCGGCAGGGTAGGGGTCGGCGTGCCCGCGACCTCCGTCGTGCCCTAGGGTCGTCGTCATGGGTGACGTGCTGGACATGATCGCCGTCACGGTGCTGCGTGAGGGAACGGTCCTGCTCGACGACATCACCTGGACCGTCCGTGAGGGCGAGCGCTGGGTGGTTATCGGGCCGAACGGTGCCGGGAAGACCACGCTCCTGCAGATTGCCGGGGCGCGACTGCATCCGACCCGGGGGACCGTCCGGATCCTCGGCGAGCAACTCGGTGCGGTGGACGTCTTCGACCTGCGGCCACGGGTCGGTCTGTCCAGTGCGGCGTTCGCGGAGAGCTTGCCCGGTGCGGAACTGGTCCGTGACGTCGTGCTCACCGCCGCGTATGCGGTTTCCGGCCGGTGGCGGGAGGCCTACGAGGGCGGGGACCATCGCCGGGCCGCGGACCTGCTCGCCGCCTTCGGTGTCGCCCACCTCGCCGAACGGCCCTACGGGACGTTGAGCGAGGGGGAGCGCAAGCGGGTGCTGCTGGCCCGGTCCCTGATGACCGACCCGGAGCTGGTCCT
>JARRQM010000408.1:0-4277 GCA_037381765.1 Kineosporiaceae bacterium | reverse complement strand
TTGTGCGCCACTGATCCGGGGCTGACCGTCCCGCTGCCCGGGGCCGACGACTACCTCGCCGCCGAGGTCGTCTACGCCGCCACCCACGAGGGGGCCCGGCACGTCGACGACGTGCTCGCCCGGCGCACCCGGATCTCCATCGAGGCCTGGGACCGTGGGGAGTCCGCGGCTCCCGTCGCCGCCGAACTCCTGGGCCGGGTACTCGGTTGGAGCCCGGCGCAGACCGACCGGGAGGTCCGGTACTACCAGGCCCAGGTCGCCGCCGAACGGGACTCCCAGGCTCAGCCGGACGATGAAACCGCTGACGCGGTGCGGGCCGGTGCCCCGGAGATCGTTCCGCTCGCCTGACCCCTTCCTCGACCCCGGTCACCTCCCCCGCTCGAGTTCCCGGTCACCCCGGTCACCTCCCCCGGCCGGGAGCTTCTCGACCCCGTCCCCGGCCCACCGCGGGGTCCCCGGAGAACCCGCGTGGTGGGCCGTGTCCGGGCTGTCCGGGGCGTGCTGCGAACGAGTGTTCAGGAACTCGGCGGTACTGCCGACAGGTGAGGTGCCCGGGCTTGATGGCCGGGGTGTGGCGGGGCAGACAGGCCGGCGGGTTCGTCCTCAAGGTTGGCTCCCCGATCGTCGAGGAGGTAGGCGGGTTCCGCCGATTGGGGACATGATGACTGTTATCAAGGCAAGCTGCCCGATCTGCGGGGATGTGGAACTCACTCCTCGGCAGGTGCGGTTGGTGACGAGCAATGTTCCGGAACGCTCCTACTACTCCTTCTACTGTGACGGTTGCGGGGAACAGGTGCGCAAACCCGCCGGGGATGAGGTGATCCGGTTGCTCACCGTCGGTGGGGTGGTCGCCGAGCGGTTGTACGTGCCGGCGGAGGCACTGGAGGATCACCAGGGTCCGATCCTCACCTGGGATGAGGTCATCGACTTCAGCGCCTGGTTGGATACGGCGACGACGATCGCCGAGGCCGCCGCGGCCGTCCGGGGCTGACCGGGGCCGACCCGGGGCGATCCGTACGCTCCGGGGCCGATCCGGACCCCACCGAGGGTTACTCGCGGGTAGCTTTGTGGTGGGGTGGTGCCTAGGCTTCCGCCATGACCTCGACGCCCGCGACCGGGTCCGTCGGGCCCGCCGCCACCCCCGACTCCCGGCATCCGGTCGCCGAACGCCACGCGGCGCTGCTGGCCGACCTGGCCACCCGGGTGGTCGCCGCCGACGGGGCCGAGCAAACCACCGTGCACACGCCGCTCACCGGGCAGCGCATCGCCACACTGTCCCGCTCCACCACCGAGGACGTGGACCGGGCCGTCGCCGCAGCCCGGGCCGCCCAGCCGGGCTGGGCCACCCGCACCCCCCGGGAACGGGCCCGGGTACTCGCCCGTCTCGCCGACCTCGTTGTCGAACGTCAGGCGGAAGGCCTCGACCTCGCCCAGCTGGAGACCGGCAAGTCCCGCAGCCACGCCTTCGACGAGATCGCCGAGGTCGCGATCAACGCCCGGTGGATCGCCCGGCACGCACCGGCGGCGTTGCGGTCCCGTCGCCACCCCGGGTTGACCCCGCTCACCATCGTCACCGAACTGCACCACCCGAAGGGGGTCGTCGGGGTCATCTCCCCGTGGAACTACCCGTACACCCTGTCGGTGTCCGATGCCGTTGCCGCCCTCGCCGCCGGGAACGCGGTCGTCCTCAAACCGGACAGTCGCACCCCGTTCACCGCCCTGTGGGGGGCGCGGCTGCTCGCCGACGCCGGGCTGCCGGACGGGCTGTTCCAGATCGTCCACGGGGCGGGGACGGTGGTCGGCACCCGGATCATCGACACCACCGACCACCTCTGTTTCACCGGGTCGACGGCGACCGGGCGGCGGGTCGCCGAACGGGCCGCCGCCCGGCTCGTCGGGGCCTCCCTGGAACTCGGCGGGAAGAACGCCGTGTACGTCGCCGACGACGCCGACCTGGACCGGGCGGCCGAGGCGATCGTCCGGGACAGCTTCGGCAACACCGGGCACACCTGCATCTCCATGGAACGGCTGCTGCTGCACGAGCGCATCGCCGACCCGTTCCTGGACCGTTTCCTGCCCCGGGTGCGGGCGCTGCGGCTCGGTGCCGGCTTCGACTACGACGCCGATCTCGGTTGTATCGCCTCCCCGGCGCAGTTCGACACTCTCGTCGCGCATATCGCCGACGCCACCGGCCGGGGTGCGGTGGTCCTGGCCGGCGGACGGGCCCGGCCCGATCTGGGCCCGCTGTTCCACGAACCGACCGTGCTCGACCGGGTCCCGCCGGAGGCGGTCTGTGCGACGGCGGAGACGTTCGGGCCGCTCGTGGCGGTGCGCCGGGTCCGCGACGACGACGAGGCCGTCGCCGTGATGAACGGCACCGAGTTCGGTCTGCACGCTTCGGTGTGGTCCGGTGACCGGCTCCGTGCCGGCCGGATCGCCCGGCAGGTGGTCACCGGCACCGTCGGGGTCAACGAGGCGTACACGCTGACCTGGGCGAGCGTGGCCGCGCCGATGGGGGGACGACGGCAGTCCGGGCTGGGCCGCCGGCACGGCGTGGTCGGCATCCGGCGGTTCACCGAGACCCAGTCGGTCGTGCACCAGCACCTCATCGGCGCTACTCCCGGGTGTACACATGGCTGCTGCGGTCCTCCCGGGCAATCCGCCTGCCCTGGCCGTCCCGGGTCCGCGCCCCGGTCGGGGGACGGGTCCGCGCATCGGCCGGGTGACGGGGCCGCGCCCGGCCGGCACCGAAGGCGGGGATCCGTATCGTCGCGCGTGCCGTGCCCGCGGCGGATAGCGTGACGGCGTGCTGCGGACCGCGTTGCGCCCCGGCCTGCTCGTCCTGCTCCTCGTGGTGCTGCTGGCTGCGGCCGGGATGTCCCGGCTCGGCACCTGGCAGCTGTCTCGGGCCCGGGCCCATTCGGCCGAGGACCAGCAGCGCGCCCTCGACCGACCACCGGTCCCGCTGGAGTCGGTGCTGACGGCCCGACAGCCGTACCCGGATACCGCCGTTGACCGGCCGGTTGCCGCCACCGGCCGGTGGGACGCCGCCCCGCAGCTGCGGGTCGCCGCCCATCCGGGTGAGGTCCCGGTCGGTTCCCGGGCCGTCCCGTCCGGTGACGGCTGGTGGGTGCTGGTCCCGTTGGTACTCGCCGACGGGTCGGCCGTCCCGGTGGTCCGCGGCTGGGCCGCGGCCGTGGACGCCCCGGGGACCGCGCTCACCGGGATGCCCGCCGGGCAGGTCGAGGTGACCGGGGTGCTCCGGCCATCCGAACCGTCCCCCGAGCGCGCCCCGGGGGACGGGACGGGGCCAGCTCCGGGACAACTCGCCGCGGTCGACGCCGGAACCCTCGTCCAGCGCTGGACGTAACCTCTGCTCACCGGGTACCTGGTGCTCACCGGCCAGGATCCGGCGGGTTCGGGGACCGCACTCCGCCCGGTGCGGGTACGTCCGGACCCGTCCGGGCTGGCCTGGCAGAACCTCTCCTACGCGGTGCAGTGGTTCGTCTTCGCGGGATTCGGGCTGTTCCTGTGGTGGCGGCTGGTGCTCGACAGCCACCGGACCGGAACGGGGCCCAGGGGTGGGGCCAGGTCGCCGTCCCGGGCCGGGGCCCGGCCCCGGGACGGCACCGGTAGCGGTGGCCCGGCCGACCCCCGCGCGGTTCCCGGATCCGTTCCGCCGGGCGGCGGGGCCGCCCCGGGGTGAGGATGGGCGGACCCAGCCCGTTGCCGGAGGTGTCCGTTCATGGCGTCCGCCCTCACCCGCTACCGCGTCATGGCCTACCTGACCGGGGTGTTTCTCCTCCTGCTCACCGCGCACGTGATCGCCCAGTACGCGCAGTCCCGCGCCGTCGAGGTGGCCTACCGGGATGCCCCCGGTGCGGGGGCCTGGGTGCCGGGGGGTGAGGTGTGGATCCCCGTCGCGCACGGCTACCTCTACCTCGTCTACGTCATCGTCGCCGTGGAGCTGTGGTTCCGCACCCGGTTGGATCCGGTGCGGATGGTCGCCGTGGTGTTCGCCGGGACCGTCCCGTTCATGTCCTTCGTCGCCGAACGCTGGGTCAGCGCTCGGGTCCGTCCCCTTCTCGCGGAGGGCGCCCGGGACCGGGGCCTAGGGCCGGTCCCGGACCAGGTGCCTGGTCCGGGGTAGCAGTCGCGGTCGGGGGCCGGGCCGGGGACGGCGTTGGAGGGCACGCCCGCCGGCTCGGATCACGAACCGGCGGGCGCGCCAGGGACCAGCCTGCAACCGCATAGCGTGTTTGTTCAACAGCTCAGCG
>JARRQM010000407.1:0-2679 GCA_037381765.1 Kineosporiaceae bacterium | reverse complement strand
TACACCCGCAACCGCGCGCTGCTGGCCGAACACGGACGGACCTACTACCTCGCGGCACTCCAGCTGCCCCCCGCGAAACGCCCGTACGTCCATGCCGTCTACGGGTTCGCCCGCTACGTCGATGAACTCGCCGACCGGACGGACACCGGCGGCGACGAACGCTCCGAGACCCTGCGGCAATGGACGGACGCGGCACTCGCCGACCTCGCCCGGGGGCGTAGTGCGGACCCGATCCGCCACGCCCTCATCGACACCGTGCGCCGCTGGGATCTCCCGCACGACCTGTTCGCCGACTTCATCGCCGCGATGCGCGCCGACCAGACCGTGACCGCGTACCAGACCTACCCTGACCTGGAACGCTACATGTACGGAGCGGCCGGCACACGGGCACTGCAACTACTGCCGATCCTCGAACCGACCACGGACGCCGCTCGGGAACCGTTATGTGTCATGGGGTCGGCGTTCCAACTCACCAACATCATCCGGGACGTCGCCGAGGACCTCGACCGCGGTCGGGTCTACCTGCCGGCCGAGGACCTCGACCGGTTCGGGGTGGCCCGCGCCGACCTGGGCGCCCGCACGGCCGGCCCCGCCGTGCGGGAATTGGTCCGGTTCGAGGTCGCCCGGGCCCGAGGCCTCTACGCGCAGGCGCGGGACGGCATCCCGTTATTGCACCCCACCAGCCGGGAGTGCATCCACGTCGCGACCGTCCTGTACGGGCAGATCCTCGACGTGGTCGAAGCCTCCGGTCACGACGTGCTCGCCGGCCGGGCCCGGGTCGCCACCATGCAACGGCTGCGCGTCGCCGCCCCCGCCGCAGTCCGGTCCTGGTGGGCCCGAGCCAGGACCGGACCCCGCTGACGCCGGAGCCCTCCTCCCAGCTCCGGTCCCGGTGACTCCACGCCGGCCAGCCCCGTGTTCCGCCGCCGCAGGACTTCGGACCTCACCGACCCGGTGCCGAGGGAGCGGCCTGACTCCTGGGGAATGTGACTCGGCAACGATTCGGCTCCCTCCCGGCGCGACGGGTCAGGCCCCGGTCAGGGAGAGGTTCGCGCCCACGAACTCGTAGAGGACGTCACAGGCGTCAGCGACCCGGGGATCATGGGTCGCAACGAGTACCGCAGCACCCTGGCCGGCAATCACGCGCAGCCGCGCCACGATCTCCTGGCCCGTCACCGCGTCGAGAGCCGCGGTCGGCTCGTCCGCGATCAGAAGCCGTGGTTGCCTGACGAGTGCCCGGGCAATGGCGACGCGTTGTTTCTCACCCCCGGACAAGCTACGGACCTTACGTTTCGGATCCACGTCCAGGGCGGCCCACTCCATCGCCCGCTCGACCAGTTCCGCACGTTCCCGCCGACGCGGTCGGGGGCGGCCGAAGCGCAAGGGCAACGCAATGTTCTCAGCGACGGACTCCTCAGCGAGGAGCCCGTACTCCTGAGAGACCAGTCCGATGTTCGTTCTCCTCAGCTTCGCCAGTTCCCGTGGAGCGGAGTGGTCAAGTGGTGTTCCGTCGAAGAACACCGTTCCCCGGTCACAGCGGGCCAGACCGGCCACGATGTTGAGAAGGGTCGTCTTACCGCACCCGGACGGTCCTTGGATCCCCACGATACGGCCGAGTTCGATCTCGAGAGCCACCCCGTCGAGCACGCACCGGCGGCCACCACCGTCCGGGTAACACTTCTCCAAGGAAATGGCGCGAGCAAGTACCTCGGACATCCCTCACCACCCCCGTTTCGACGGAACATAGAGACGATGCACCTTGGTCGCGGTCCTCGTACCCAGAGCGAGGTGGAGGGCGAGAACGAGCAGAAGGGTCAACGGCCCTCCGGCACGGGGCCACGGAACCGGCTGGTCACCTCTGACTGCGGCATCGACGAAAAGGAATCCCGCAAGGATCGGGAAGGTCACCGCCATGGCGATGATGGTCTGCTGACGAAGGTGGAGTGCCCACTCGGACGCTCCGGCCTGCTGTTCCACGGCGTAGTCATGTTCCCGACGTTTCCAGAACATCAGGACCGACATGTAGGAGAAGGTGGTCACGCTGAGCAGCGTCCCTGCCGCGAAGACCATGTCCAGGACCTCGGAAACAGAGTTCGATCGCTCAACTGGACCAATGATCCCATCATAGGAAAGTGCGTAGAACACCCGATGCGAGTCTGCCTTCCGTTCGGCCTCCGTCATGGCACCCGCCAGGGGGGCAAGATCGTCGACACCGCAGTTGCACGTGAACGCAAGGGATAGATCGGATGCGGAATACATGCCGGAAACCCCGAGGGTCTGCGCATTCGCCGGGGACAGAAGCAGCACGGCCTCATCTCCGGTCTTCCTCCGTAACCCCGTCCCCTCGACATAGGAACTCGACAAAGGCGCCGGAGCGACCTGGCGCACCTTCACCGGGCCGACCCGGGAGTTGGTCAGCCCGGGAAGTCCACGGGGCAGCGACCCCCAGAGGAACGGACCCGGGCCGGCCGGCGCGGAGTCCTGCAGGAAAGCGGGGGAACGCCCGACCACGACCAACCCCGACGTCGCTCTTTCAGAGAAATAGGTGCGATCCTCCATGAAGGCACCGAGCGGCAAGGTGAAGAACATTCTGCTGTCGTTGTTCATCCGGTCCAGAAGCACAGCCATTCCAGGGGTCCGCAACCCGGACTTCATTCCCTCGATGTCACCAGACGTCTT
>JARRQM010000406.1:0-2700 GCA_037381765.1 Kineosporiaceae bacterium | reverse complement strand
CCCCGGGACGGGACGTAGGCTTCCTGCCGTGACCGATCATGTACCGTCGCGTACCCCGACCGAGACCGACGCCCTCGCCGAACAGCACCTGGATGCCGTCGCCGTGCTCGACCCCGTGTCCGCCACCTACATGGGGCTACCCGGACATGACGATGCCCTCACCGACTACTCCCCCACCGGGCACGGGGTGCGGGCCGCCCGGTCCCGGGCCACCCTGGACCGGCTCGCCGGGATCCGCCCGGTCGACGACACCGATCGGGTGACCGCGGCGGCCCTGCGCGAACGTCTCGGGCTCGGTCTCGAATTCCACGCGGCCGGATTGGACCTCGCCGACCTCAACAACATCTCCTCCCCGGTGCAGTCGTTGCGCGAGGTCTTCGATATCGCCCCGACAGCGACCGTCGCGGACTGGGAGGCGATCGGGACCCGACTGGAGGGGATCGGCGCCGCCCTCGCCGGATACCGGGAGAGCCTGGTCGAGGCCCGGCGACGGGGCTGGGTGCCACCGGCCCGCCAGGTCCTCGCCGCCGCCCGGCAATGCGCCGACGCGGGCGCGCCGGACGGGTTCTTCACCTCCTTGCACGCTACTGCGGCCACCTCCGACGGCGACCCGTTGCCGTCCCGGCTACCGGACCGGCTCGCTGCCGCCGGGAACGCGGCCGCCCGCGCCTACCTCGACCAGGAGCGGTGGCTTCGCCGGGAACTGCTGCCGACGGCCCGCACCGACGACGCCGTCGGCCGGGACCTGTACCCGCTGTACGCCCGGGCCTTCCTCGGCAGCACGGTGGACGTCGAGGACACCTACGCGTGGGGACTGGCCGAACTCGCCCACGTGGAACGCCGGATGGCCGAGGTGGCGCGGCGGATCGTGCCCGACGGCACGGCTACCGGCGACGCCATCGTGGCCGAGGCGATCGCTGTCCTCGACGCCGACCCGGGGCGGCGGATCGAAGGCGCCGAAGCGTTCCGGGACTGGATGCAGGACCTCGCCGACACCGCGATCGCCGACCTCGACGGGACCCACTTCGACATCCCCGCGCCGCTGCACACCCTCCGCTGCCGGATCGCCCCGTCCAGTTCCGGAGCGATCTACTACACCGGCCCCTCGGAGGACCTGAGCCGGCCCGGCCAGATGTGGTGGTCGGTCCCCGACGGCGTGACGCGCTTCTCCGCCTGGCAGGAACGGACGACCGTGTACCACGAGGGCGTCCCCGGGCATCACCTGCAGATCGGACGTGCCGTACTCGGCGCCGACCGGCTCAACCGGTGGCGACGCCTGGCTTCGTGGGTGAGCGGGCACGGCGAGGGCTGGGCCCTGTACGCCGAGCGGCTGATGGAGGAACTCGGCTACCTCACCGACCCCGGCGACCTCATGGGGATGCTCGACGCGCAGGCGCTACGCGCCGCCCGGGTGGTCGTCGACATCGGTGTGCACTGCCGGCTGGCCGCCCCCGCGGAGGTCGGCGGCGGGGTCTGGGATCCGGCGAAGGCGTGGGCGTTCCTCCGTCGGCACACCCGGGTCCCGGATCCGAGCCTGCGTTTCGAACTCGACCGCTACCTCGGCTGGCCCGGACAGGCCATCTCGTACAAGGTCGGCGAACGGGTCTGGCTCGATCTGCGGGCCCAGGTGAAGGCCCGCGACGGCGCCGGGTTCGACCTGCGCGCCTTCCACCGGGACTGTCTTGCCCTCGGCTCGGTGGGACTCGACGTGCTCGCCGGCGCCGTGCTCGGAACCCTCCCGGACGCCCGGTGACCGTCCTCGTCCTCGCCTCGGCCTCCACCGGACGCCGGGACACCCTGATCAGGGCCGGGGTGCGGCCGGTCGTCGTCGTCTCCACGGTGGACGAGGACGCCGTGGTGGCCCGGTACGGGGTGACCGACCCGGCCGAGATCGCCCTCGTCCTCGCCCGGGCCAAGGCCGAGGATGTCGCCGACGGCGATGACCTGCCCGGGGACGGGGTCGTCCTCGGCTGCGACTCGGTGCTCGCCCTCGACGGCGCGGTGCACGGCAAACCCGCGGATGCCGGGCAGGCGCGGCGACGGTGGCGGGAGATGCGTGGGCGCAGCGGGGTGCTGCACACCGGGCACTGGGTGGTGGACCTCCGCGCGGACGGTCGCGGCGGGGCGGTCGGTGCGACGGCGTCGACGACCGTGCACTTCGCCGACCTCGACGACGACGAGATCGACGCCTACATCGCCACCGGGGAACCCCTGCGGGTCGCCGGGGCGTTCACCGTGGACGGTTTCGGCGGGCCGTTCATCACCGGCATCGAAGGCGATCAGCACGCCGTCGTCGGGGTGTCCCTTCCCGTGCTGCGCACGCTGCTGCGGGAACTCGGGGTGCCGTGGCCGTCCCTGTGGAACGGCACGGAACGGGTCCGGGAACACGGGGGCCCGGGGCAGGCCGCGACGTAAGGGACGTCACGAAGCAAGCGCTCACGAAGCAAGGGATCACGGAGTATAGGGAGACAGCGCCGGTGCGGTACCCGGACGGCGCCTCCCGGTTGCGCGGGATCCCGGTCCGCGGAGTTCGATGACACGCTCTGACGCTTGATAGCCCCGTCGGCGCGCGGGAGACTCCCGGTGTGAGGACGACGGGGCAGCCCCGGCCCCGGTCCCCGGTGGCCCCGGCCGCTATCCAGCTCGCCGCGGTCCAGCTACTCGCTGTCCTCGGCTACGCGGCCGCGGCCGGGGGGACGT
>JARRQM010000405.1:0-2704 GCA_037381765.1 Kineosporiaceae bacterium | reverse complement strand
CAATGTCGGGGCCGTGTTCCGTTCCGCGGCGGGGATCGGCGCCGACGCCGTCCTGGTCAGCCCGCGCTGCGCGGATCCGTTGTACCGGCGGGCCCTGGCCGCCGGACACCGGCCGCGTTCCCTCCTGCTCGCTCCGACCTGGCTGGATCCTCTCGCGGGGCTCGTCGCCGAGGTGGCCGGGACGGGGGCCCCGGTGTACGTCGCTGAGCCCGCGGTGCTCCGGGCCCTCACCGGTTTCCACGTGCACCGCGGCGCCATCGCCTCCATGCAGCGCCCGGAACCTGCGGATCCGGTGCAGGTGGTGCGGGGGGCACGGCGCGTCGTCGTCCTGGAGGACGTGGTCGATCACACCAATGTCGGGGCCGTGTTCCGTTCCGCGGCGGGGATCGGCGCCGACGCCGTCCTGGTCAGCCCGCGCTGCGCGGATCCGTTGTACCGGCGGGCAGTCCGGGTATCCATGGGCACGGTGTTCCAGGTGCCCTGGACCCGGTTGCCCTGGCCGCAGGGGCTGGACCTGCTGCGCGCGGAGGGGTTCCTGGTCGCCGCCCTCGCCCTGGCCGAGGACGGGATCGACCTGGACGCACTGCACGCCCGTAACCCGGCCCGGCTCGCCCTGGTCCTCGGTACGGAGGGGGACGGGCTGTCCGGTGCCGCGCTCGCCGGTGCCGACCTGGCGGTCCGTATCCCGATGTCCGGTGGGGTCGATTCGCTCAATGTCGCGGCCGCGGCCGCGGTGGCGCTGTGGGCGACCCGGCCGTACTGACCGGGACGTCCGGCGGGCAGGGGACCCGGGCCGCTATTCGAAGAGTTCGGTGAGTGGCCGGCGCGGGGTGGCGACCGCGTCCACCAGCGGTCGGCCGACCCGGAGCAGCAGCTGCGGGTGCCCCCAGATCTCCAGGGCGTCGGCGACCTGTGGGCGCATCTGCGGGTCCTGCAGGGGCTGCTCGGCGAAGGCGGCGACGAGCCCCATCGCGGTCGCCGTGAGCAGCAGCCGTTCCAGGGCCATGCCGGCGGTCACCCAGTCCCGCCGGGTGTCCTCCCGGGTGGACAGGACGAGGACGGTGCTGCGGGCGAGTTCGGCCTCGACCTCTTCGGCCTCGGGGACGCCCCGGGTCCCGCCGTGGACGAGGGAGTCCACCGGGAAGGGGGAGGTGCCGAGCGCGTTGCTGGGGATCCCGTCGACCACGGTGCGATCCGGGGTTCCCCGCCGCACCCACTGCTCGACCTCCCGGCGGATCTCGGTATCGGCGGCCTGGGCGTACGCGGCGCGGCGGAGCAGGCCGGCGAGACGGCGCCGGGCCGCGGGATCGGCGACGCTCAGCCGGGCCCCCTCCGCGGAGACGGCCCGGCGCAGTTCCAGCAGGTCGTCTTCGGCGACGACGTTGGAGCGGTAGACCCGACGGTGGGTGTGCCGTAGCGGGATCATCCGGTGCAGGAGGTCCTCCTGCTCGGAGGGGGCGCGGGGGCCGACCCGGTGCAGGGTGGCCAGGGCGGCGGGGTCCAGCGGGTCCGGGAGCAGGTTCACGGCCGTGTCGTGGCCGAGCGTGCGCAGGGAGATCCACGCGTTGAAGATCGCTGCGCCGCAGGAGATGGTCCGGTCCCGGCCCGCCGGGTCGATCACCGGCACGCTCCGGGCGGAGTCCTCCAGGACGGTGAGGCCGTCGGGGTGTTTGCGGAGCCGCCACGGCTGACTGTTGTGGATGGAGGGGGCCCACCGGACGGCTTCACCGACGGCGTCGTGCTCCTCGGGGCGGAGCCGGGCGGTTCCGGGCACGGAGGTTCCCGTGACCGGCGCCGAGCCGTGCACCTGCCGGGCCTCGGGCACAGCGGTCATGAAAATACCTCCGGGGATCGTGCAGCCACCGTAGGAAGGGCCCGCCCATGCCGAACGGGGCGAAGGTCCCGGACGCACTTGCTTGAGCTTTTGACTAGAAAGTCTACCCGGCACATCCGCCGACCACCTGTGCGGGCCCTGGCGATGTGGGGTGACCTGGGATGACGCGAACATCTCGGCACGGGACGGACGGGTGTCCCGAGTGGCCCGGGACGACACAAGCGGGGAAACTTAGACACGGAGAGTATTTGAATGAACACGTGGTGTAGTGTTTTTCGTGTTGGCGCCGGACGATCCGGTGCGATCGACGACCTGCCGAGGGGCGCGCCGCCGAAGCCGGGGGGCCGCGGCGCGGGCGGGTCCGGACACGAAGCGGCGCACTCCTGCCACCGTGGCGCTCCCGGGCGGCCCCGAGCGGCGGTGACCGCTCGGGGAGGACGGACATCATGGTGCTACCGGATCTGGACATCCGGGTGCAGACGCGGCCACCGGGCGCGAGGACCCCGGAAAAGGCCGCCCGGCCGGTACTCGTCCCGGGCCCGCTCGGCGACACCGACGGTACCGGGACCGAGCAGCTCAGCTGGGAGGCCGACCTCGACTGGTCGGACTCCCCGGCGGCCCCGGCCCCCCGCGGTCGCCGGGGGCGGCGGACCTGGGGCCGGCGGGCACCGCGGCTGCGCGGTGCGGACGCCCTCGCCCTGCTCGATGCCGGCCCGGACGCCATCGTCGCGGTCGACCAGGAGAACATCGTGGTGTTCTTCAACCGGGGGGCCCAGGCGCTCTTCGGATACCGCGCCAAGGACGTCCTCGGTCGGTCCGCCGATCTGCTCGTCGCCCCCGCCGCACGCGGCGTGCTCACCATGCTCCGTC
>JARRQM010000404.1:0-2709 GCA_037381765.1 Kineosporiaceae bacterium | reverse complement strand
ACCCGTCGCTGGGCCGGTCCGGGACGGGGCTGTCGCAGCGGCTCGGCGCGTCCGGCGGCGAGGGCGTCGAGTGCGTCGGTGCGGATCCCGGCGGTGCGGTCCCAGATCAGTACGGGACCGGTGACGACGTGATTGCCGACGGGGATCGCTGCGGGCCAGAAGTACCAGTCGACGGGGGCTTTCTCCAGTTCGAGTACGTAGGGCAGGCCCGCGAACTGCGGCGGGCGGGCGCACCAGGGCACCTCGTCGGCGGCGGCGTGCACGGTGAGCAGGACCTGGACGACCTCGACCGAGGCCCGCTCCCCAGGTGGTTCGACGACCTCACCGAAGGCGTGTACGGCAGCCAGCCCGGTCCCCTCATCCCACAGGGCGCACACCTGCTGGGCGCGTTCGGCGATGAGGCGGAGCCGACGGACGGCGGTGGCATGGCGCACCGGACCATCCTCGCGCACCAGCACCAGCACCAGCACCGGCACCGGCACCGGCGCCGAACCGGCACCGGCACCGAACCGTGCTCGAACGGGCGGGCCGGGGACACGGGTGTGTCCGCCGCCTTCGTGGTGCGCCGAACCGTGCCCGAACGGGCGGGCTCTCAGTTCCGCGGGGCGGTCCCGCGTTGCTGCAGGCGCAGGCGTAGCGGCATCAGGGCCGACTCCAGCTGGGTCGCGAAGGACATTTTGCTCGTCCCGTGCTGCCGTTCGGTGAAGTGGATCGGCACTTCCATGATCCGGTTCCCGCGCAGGTGGGCCCGGTAGTTCATCTCGACCTGGAAGGAGTAGCCGTTCGAGCGGATCCCCGCGAGGTCGAGCCCGCGCAGGGCGTCCGCATCCCACAGCTTGTACCCGGCCGTGACGTCACGGACCCGCAACCCGAGGATGACGTGCACGTAGAGGTTCGCCCAGGCGGACAGGAGCTTGCGGTGCACCCCCCAGGAGGCGTCCAACGACCCGGAGGCGGTGTAGCGGCTGCCGATGACCACCCCGGCCCGGGTGGAGCGCAGGGTGCCGAGCATCTCCGGGATGTGCCGGGGGTCGTGGCTGAGGTCGGCGTCCATCTGCACCACGTACTCGGCCCCGTCCTCCAGGGCCCGGAGCATACCCGCGACGTAGGCCCGTCCCAGCCCCTCTTTCCCGGCGCGGTGCAGGACGGAGATCGGGGTGCTGCCGTCCTTCGCGTACTCGATGGCGAGTTTTTCCGCGAGGTCACCGGTTCCGTCCGGGCTGTTGTCGTCGACGACGAGTACCCGGAGGTTCGTCAGCGGTAGGGCGAGCAGAGTGCCGACGATCACCGGGAGGTTGTCGGCCTCGTTGTAGGTGGGCAGGACGACCGTCACCGCGCCGGAGGCCCACTCCGGGGGGAGGGCCACGGTCGGGTCCTCGTCGTCGGCGGGCGGCTGGGGGGGAGTGTGGGGTGGCACCGGGACCTCGGCTTCGGTGATGGTCGGACGTTCGATGTTAGTCCTGGTCGGGAAGGCGGCCCGGTTCGGCTGCGGGGGACCGTGCCGCGACGACGACGAACGCTCCGGCGCCGGTCCCGTCCAGGGCCGGTTCGACCTCGGTGATCTCGGCGTCGCCGGCCAGGGTCTGGGCCCAGGACGTGATCGTGAACCCTGCCGTACGCAGCAGTTCGGCGACCTCGTCGGAGGAGAAGAACGTGGCCTCCCGGTAGAAGACGTTGTCCGCCTGATGCTCCAGGTATTGCAGGCCCAGGGGGCTGAACCGGTCGATGAATCCGACGACGATGCTCCCGCCGGGTCGCAGCACCCGCCGGGCCTCGGCAAACATGGTCGCGGGGGAGTCGACGAAACAGATCGTCGTGATCACCAGGGCATGGTCGAAGGAGGAGTCCGGGAAGGGCAGCGACTCGGCAGTTCCGGTGACCGTACGAATCCCTCGCTTGGCCGCTCTGGCCAGGGCCGTCACCGACGGATCGACACCGACCCGCACTCCGAGCGGGGCAGCGAACCGTCCTGTGCCGACACCGATCTCCAGGGTCTGTCCCTGAGGCGGGAGCAGGGCGCGTACGGCGAGGAGTTCCGAGACGTAGGCGGCTGAGTGCTCGTCGAACCACGTGTCGTAGTCATCGACGTGCGTGGTGAAGGGTCCTTCCGCGGTCATTGTCAGACCCTATCCGCCCGTTTGTCTTACCGGGACACCGGCGGATGTCGCGCTTGCCGGTCCGTGCGGCCGCGACCGCGCCCGCGGCTTCGGGCCCTGCATGCGGGAACCCGACGGCGGTATCGCGCGGGTTTCCCGGTGGTGTTCGCTGGCCTCTTACACGAATATGGAGGTCGCCACATGTCTAGTGCGGTTCCCAATTGGATTACTGCGGCAGCCACGCTGGTGGTGGCCGGTGGGGTCGTGTTTGCCTACTGGCAGGTGCGGGTGAGTGCGAGGGCTTCTCGCGCGCAGTTGCTGCTGCATTTCAACACCATGTGGGATAGTGCCGAGTTGTACGAGGCGACGAGCTACGTACACGGGCTCAGAACTCGGTGGCTCGACTCTGGTCGGAGCTTCGAGGATCTTGCCCATGATTGGGTTGAGTGCCGGGCGCCTTTGCGTAGTCAGCAGAGTTGGCGACGGCGTCAGGAGCGTCGGGAGTGGCTCCTGCGCAGGCGAGTGTCTCAATACATGCGTCATGCTGGGTACATGCTGGAGAAGAAGTATCTAAAGGCGGACGATGTCTTCAGCACTAATCCCGAGGTGGGGA
>JARRQM010000403.1:0-2711 GCA_037381765.1 Kineosporiaceae bacterium | reverse complement strand
ACGAATACCCGGGTCAACCGCCACTCCCGGCTACGCACCTGCGCGATCGCCTCATCCTCGACGGTGACCTGCTCGCCGTCGGCCCCCTCGGCGCCGGCGGTGCCGGTGGCGTTCGGCCGTAACCGAACGGTGCGGTCGAACAGCTCGCCGAGTACCAGCGTTTCGGTGGGGCGCTGCTCGAACCGGCGCATGTTCACCAGACCGGTGGTGATCACCTGCCCGGCGTCCATACTCGTCACCCGGGTCATCGGGACGAACACCCGGCGGCGCCCGGGAACCTCGACGACGAGGCCGACGGCGCGCGGATGCTGCCGGCCGGCCCGGAACACGACGATCACGTCGCGGACCCGGCCGACCCGGTCACCGATCGGATCGAAGACGGCCAGACCGGCCAACCGGGCCACGAAGACGCGTTTCGCGGCGGGGCTCACACCGCACAGGCTAGGCCGTCACCCTCCCACCCGCCGGGAACGGGGTTCGGGTGCGTCCACAACCCCCGCTTCGGGGCTGTGCGGCGCCCGGACGGCGTCCAGCGGTGTACTCGCCGCCCCGCATCACTGCGCTGGTCAGGGCCCCTGCGGCCATACCGGGCACTCGTCCCGGCACCGTCACCCCCGGCCGGGGTCCGAAACGGACCCTAGCGTGGGGTCGGCGTGCCCCGGCGTCGCACCGGGCGTCCCGCGGCATGCCAGGGCCGCCAGGTGACCGTGGTCGCGCCGGTGCGGGCGGGAGGTTGTGCACCGGACGGGGTACTGGCGTTCCCGGGACCGGAGGCGAGGAGCCGCACCGGGGTGAGCCGGGAGATCCGTCCCCCGTTCGCCCAGCGTTCCCGTTGTCCGTCGGTGTCCCGGGCGTTGAGCCGGGCCCCGGACAGGGCGGTGGCCGCGGCCTCCCACTCCGCCGAACCGGCCGGGAGCACCTCGGCCCGGGCGAGGAAACGCACCGCCCGGGCACCGGTGTCCTTGCTCCGGGCGGTCACCTCGACCGGTCCGGACAGGGTCGGCAGCATCTGCTCGTCCACCCCGTAGACGACGTGCACGGCATCGGCGTGCCAGACGTGCCAGGCGAGCTGCTCGCGTACCCCGTCGGCGGGACGTAGCCAGACCACCCCGGTTTTCGCGCACACCTCGGCGACGAGGGCGGCCTGTTCTGCGGACAGCTCGGGTTCCAGGGACACCTCGGACGTCCGGTCGCGCCGACGATCACCGAAGAAGGTCGTGCCGGTCTCCGCTGTCACGGGTGCTCCCTGGTGCCGTCGCCGGTGTGCCCGACCCGAGCCTGCCACAGTATCCGCGATGAGTGCCGCTGACTCCGGTGTGCCGCCGGACACCCTTCCGGGTGGCACCCTGCCCCCGTCCGGGCGGTCCCGGCTGCGGGCGCCCTCGGCCGGGGGACCGTCCTCCGCCGCTGCGGTGCTGCTCGTCGGGGCCGGGGTGCTCGGGATCTCCCTGGCCGCCCCGATCGGGGCGGTAACCCTGGCCCCACCGCTCGCCGTGGCTTTCTGGCGGAGTGCGGGCGGGGCCCTCGCGACCGCCCCGGTCCTGGCGTTGCGGCACCGTGCGGAGCTGGCCGTGGCCCCCCGCGTGGCCCGGCGCGGGGCCGTCCTGGCCGGGGCCCTGCTCGCCGTGCACTTCGCCCTGTGGTTGCCCAGCCTGCGGCTGACCAGCGTGACGGCCTCGACGGCCCTGGTGACGACCACCCCGGTGTGGACGGTCGGGTTGGCCCGGCTGCGCGGGGCGCCGGTGCCCCGTCCGGTGCTCACCGGGGTGGCGGCGGCCCTCGTCGGGGTACTCGCGATCACCGGGGTGGATGCCGGTCACGGGGGTGCGGCCCTGCTCGGGGACCTGCTCGCGCTCGCCGGGGGGATGGCCGCGGCCGGGTACGTCGTGGTCGGCGAGCGGGTCCGCCGTGACCTGTCGACAGCGGTGTACACGGTGCTCGGCTACGGCAGCTGCGCGGTGTTGCTCGCCGTGGCGGCCCTGGTCGCCGGGGTCCCCCTGGCCGGGTGGGGGCCCGGGACGTGGGCGGAACTCGCGGCGATGACGGTGGCCGCACAGCTACTCGGGCACACCGCGTTGAATGCGGCCCTGCCGGCGGTCGGGGCCACCACGGTGTCCCTGGCGATCCTCCTCGAAGTTCCCGGGGCCGCCCTGGTCGCCTGGGCCTGGCTGGGCGTCGTCCCACCGTGGACGGTGCTGCCGGGGGCGGGGCTGGTCCTGCTCGGCCTGGTCCGGGTGGTGCGGGCCGGGCGCGTCGGGGCGGGGGTCGCGGATCCGCCCGAGCTGCAGCAGCCGGTGTGATCGGGTGACCCGGGGCAACCGGGGTGTGACCCGTGTCCGCAGGGATGAGGATGGGGGCGCGGGCGGGTAAGTTCGTCATCGTCGCCGTGGACGTCGGACCCGGGTTTCCGTGCCGGAGCCGGCCCGGGCCCCGGCCATGAGGAGGGTCATGACGAATACCGCCGATGACGGTCCCGGCGGCCTCGGGAATCCTTGGCTCACCGGGTTCGGCCCCGGGAACGGGAACGGTGCGGTCGGGCGCCCGATGCGGTCCCGGCGCTCGACCCTCGCCGTACCCGCCTCCAGCCCGCGGATGATCGACAAGGCCCGGACCCTGTCGGTCGACGAGGTGTTCCTGGACCTGGAGGACGCCTGCGCCCCGGATGCGAAACCGCAGGGCCGACGCACCGTCATCGCGGCGCTGACCGAGGG
>JARRQM010000402.1:0-2719 GCA_037381765.1 Kineosporiaceae bacterium | reverse complement strand
CAATTGGCCGATTTTCATCCCCGGCCACAACTTGATCGGCAATGTCGCCACGTTGCTCAGTTCGAGGGTGACGTGCCCGGAGAAGCCGGGGTCGATGAATCCCGCCGTCGAGTGGGTGAGCAGCCCGAGGCGGCCGAGGCTGGACTTGCCCTCCAGCCGGGCGGCGATGTCGTCGGGCAGGGTCACCACTTCGTAGGTGGAGGCCAGCACGAACTCGCCCGGGTGCAGCACGAACGCTTCGCCGGAGGTTACTTCGACCAGCCGGGTCAGTTCCGGCTGTTCCTCGGCCGGGTCGATCACCGGGTACTTGTGGTTGTCGAACAACCGGAAGAAGCGGTCGATACGGACGTCCACGCTCGACGGCTGGACCATCGAGGGCTCGTACGGCTCGAGGACGACGCGCTCGGTGTCCAGCTCGGCGCGGATGTCCCGATCGGAGAGCAGCACGGGGTCACGGTAGCGGGCCCGAGCCCGCGGGGTGGACACCCCCCGGAGACAGCCCCGGCACGCCCCCACGGAGGTCGACCGACGGTGACCCCCCGTTCCCGGGCGGTCCTTGTCCGCCGTCTTCCCGCATCCGTTCCAGCATCCGTGCGGCGCCGCGCACGGCGGGCCACCCAACCCAGTCGACCAGCTCAAGTTCCAGCAACTTGAGTTTCGCGCAGTCGGGAAGGTCGGAGCGGACCCTCAGCTCCTCCAGCAGGCGCCGCAGGTAGGCACCGGACTCGCGGGGGCCGGCACCCTCCTCGTCCAGGGGCTGGAACGCGCCGTTGACGAGTTCGATGAGGGGCACGCAGTCCTCGGCGAAGTCCAGCCGTGCCAGGTGGTTCCGGGACAACCGGTCAGCGGCGTGACGCTGGGCGACCGCACGACGGATCTGGCGCAGGAAGGTGTTGACGTCGTTGGCAAGGTCGAGGCGCAGGGTGCCGACCTTGACCGAGAGGAGCCGGGACAGCAGCGGCGCGCCGAGCCCGGCCGCCAGGGTCTGGGTCACGGATTGCCGGATCGGATCCCCATCGACCCCGAACGTCAGATCGAAGGCGACGAGGACGCCGAAGGCCACCAGGGACAGGACGGCATTGACCCCGAGGTAGACGGCGCCGGGCACCGTTCGGATGGCCTGCCAGGGAGCATCGACGATGTTGCGGGTGAGACGCGCGTAGGCGACGAACGCCCCGAGGAACCCCGCCACCGCGAACTGGCACAGCGTCACGACCACGCGCGCGACGACCTCCCGTCCCGGTCACCTGCCGACGACCACCCGCCGATGAGCCCACGGCTCTGTCAGCGCCGTCCCGCCGCCTCCTGCCGGAAGCCCTCCCGGAACTCCTGGCGCCACCAGGCCCGTTTCTGCCATTCCGGCGCCGTGCTCGGTGGCTTCTCCGAGAGCCGCCCCGATGCGGCAGGACCGGCCGGCAGTCCGGCCGGATCGCTCTCGGCCACCGGAAGGTCGCAGTCCTGCGCCTCCCCGGGGGATGTCCTCGCGAGTTTCGTCATGCCAGCTCCCCTCCCCACGACCTAACGTTTCGTAGCGACTGACTACTATACGTAGGCAATTGGGGTTCGGCCCGGCCCGAAGACCCCAGTCATCCCCCGGCAATACGACCGATTCCCGCCCCAGCCTTCCGTCGCTCGCCCCCGGGCCCGACGCCGGGACGCACCCCGGGTCCCGGCCCCCTCCCCGGTCCGCCGCCCCGCACTATCCGGTTCGGGGACGCCCCAAGCCTTGGTAAGGTACCGACACGGTGTCCCTGAGGGCCGCCTGCGGGTGTAGTTCAATGGCAGAACATCAGCTTCCCAAGCTGACAGTGCGGGTTCGATTCCCGTCACCCGCTCCAGTGTTTGCGCAGGTCTGCTCGACCTGCCACCAGGCGTCTCAGCTCCTGCCGTGATCAGCACCTGACGGGGGCGTTGCTTGAGACTGCCCTGGGCGGCTGTCGCCGCGGAGAGCGGCATCGATGAACGCGCCGCACGCGCCCGGGCCGCAGAACAACTCGGCGTGCATCCCCGCTTTCAGAGCCCCCCGAACGTTCTCGACCCGATCGTCGACGAACACGCACTCGTGTGGCTCGACGCCGAACGCTGAGGCGGCGGCGTAGACCGCGGGGTCCGGCTTGGCACGGCCCAGCACCGCTGAGCAGATAGAGCCCGATCGACACGCGATCGTACCGCGCTCGACGGCCTCGAGTCCGAGCTCGGCCGCGAGGTCAGCGTGACCTACCTGACCCGCAGCGCTGGCGTAGCCCTGGCCACCCTTCGTGGCCACCGTGAGGTCCCACCCCCTCGTGGCACTGGACGTGTCAGACCCCGCGAACAGGCTGACCTCGTGAACCAGCGGGGACAGGGGGGACGTGACCATCGACGGATGCTCACCCGGAAGCTCGAACGCGCCCCCGCATCGCCGGTGCCAGCATTGCTGTCAGGAGGTGGTTGGGATGGGAACCCTGACGATCCGCCAGCTCAACGAACGCACCCACGCCCGGCTGCGCGAACGAGCCGCACGCCACGGCCGGTCGGTGGAGGCCGAGGTCCGGGCCATCCTCGACGCCACGACGGGCCGTCCCGAGTCGAATATCCTCGTCTCGCTGCGCCAAGCGTTCGCGCCTGAGGGCGGTGTCGATCTCGACCTGCCAGCGCGCACCGACGCCTCGCGTGACGTGGACCTCGTGTGATCGTCGCCGACACCACCGTCGTCTCCGAGCTCATGAAGGACCAGCCC
>JARRQM010000401.1:0-2722 GCA_037381765.1 Kineosporiaceae bacterium | reverse complement strand
ACTGGTCAAGGGCTGGGCGGTGCAGCGCGCAGCCCGGCACCTGGCCGCCTGCCCCGGCCACGACCACCTGCTCATCGCCGGTGGCGACCTCACCCTCGGTTGCCGGCGCACGGACACCCCGGACTGGCGGGTCGGCGTGGAAGATCCGCGGGACCGCAGTCGTCTCCTGCTCTCGCTTCCGCTCCGCGCCGGGGCCGTCGCGACCTCGGGGTCCGCGGCCCGGGGCGAGCACATCGTCGACCCGACCACCGGCGCCCAGGCCCACGGCCTCGCCTCGGTAACCGTGTTCGGCCCCGAGCTGGTCTGGGCGGACGTGTACGCCACCGCAGCCTTCGCCCGGGGCCCGGACAGCCGGCCCTGGCTGGCCGGCCTTCCGCAACACGCCGCCGTCCTCGTCACCGAACACGGGCAGCTCACCACAACCCCCTAGGGCCTGTCCCCACCCGTCCACCCGAGCCACGGCCTTCCTCCCCGTCGCGGGGGGGCACGACACGGACGGTTCCCCCGGCCCGCGCCCAGCGGATGCCCAGGTTGCCCGGGCAGACTGGAGCCGTGGTAGAGCAGAACTCCGAGGCGAAACTGCTTGTCGTCGATGACGAGCCGAGCATCCGTGAACTGCTCACGGCGAGCCTTCGGTTCGCCGGGTTCGAGGTGGTCTCGGCTGCGGACGGGACCGAGGCCTTGCAACTGGCCGAACAGCACCGGCCGCACCTCGTCGTCCTTGACGTCATGCTGCCCGATCTGGATGGTTTCGCGGTGACCCGCAAACTGCGGGAGCGCGGCCGGGACATGCCGGTGCTCTTCCTCACCGCCCGGGACGAGACCGGCGACAAGGTGCAGGGGCTGACCGTCGGCGGAGACGACTACGTGACGAAACCGTTCAGCCTCGAAGAGGTGGTCGCACGGATCCGCGCGATCCTGCGACGCACCGGCGGCCCGGCGACCCCGGACACCGGGCGGCTGACCTTCCACGATCTCGAACTGGATGAGGACTCCCACGAGGTGTTTCGGGGCGGTCTGCTGATCGACCTGTCGCCGACGGAGTTCAAGCTGCTGCGCTACCTCATGCTCAACCCGAACCGGGTGCTGTCGAAGGCCCAGATCCTCGACCACGTCTGGGCGTACGACTTCAACGGGGAATCCGGAATCGTCGAGTCGTACATCTCCTACCTGCGCCGGAAGGTCGACTCGGTGCAGCCGCCGCTGATCCATACCAAGCGCGGCGTCGGGTACGTGCTGCGCATACCGCCGGCAGGCTGAGCCGATCGTGGCCGACGACCACGGCCCCCGGTCGGGGGCCGGTGCGGGAGACGACGGCCCCCGCACCGAAGGCCTGCCCGGCCGGTGGGCTGCGGTGCCGTTGCGTGCCAGGCTCGTCGGGATCCTGCTTCTCGCCCTGTTCGTCGCCCTGACCAGCAGCGGGTACGCGACCCAGCTCGTACTGCAGGCCTACTTGGTCCGGCAGGTCGATACCCAGCTCATCGCCAACGCGGGACAGATGGCCCATATCGTCGTCGAGGCCTTGCAGCGACAGCAAGGGTCGGTGACGATCCCGTTCAACGTATCCGTACGGGTGCGTTCGATGGACGGCGCCGTACTCGCCTCCGTGCCGAGCGCGACAGGGGCCTCACCCCGCTGGCCCGAGAGCGAACACGCCGACAGGAACGACACGGGAAGCGCAGGGAACGCGGAAGCCGTGGGGGACACGGGCGGCGAGCAGGACGAGGACGACAGCAGCGACACCGGGGACGCCGAGAGCGGCCGGAATGGTACGGACGCCGGTGACGCCGGGAACGGTGGAGACACCGAGGACGAGCAGCTGAGAACCGGTGGGCGGGAGGAGTTCGGGGCGGTGTCCGGTACCGCCCCACGGTCCGAGGCGGAGACGGTCGAGCACGAGCCCATCGAGGTGGGGTCGGATTCGGGGGAGATCCGGTGGCGCATGGTCACGGTGCTGGTGTCCGAACGTGACCGCAGCTACCTCGCCGATGTCGCGGTCTCCCTCACCGACGTCGAGCACACGACGGAGCGGCTCCGGATCTACCTCATCGTCGTGGGGCTCGCGGTGGCGACAGCAGTGACCCCGGTGGGCTGGTTGGCGATCCGCCGGTCGTTCGTGCCGCTGCACCAGGTCGAGGAGACCGCGGCCGCGATCGCCGCGGGAGATCTGACCCGCAGGGTCCCGGAACATCCGCGGACGACGGAGGTGGGGCGGCTCACCTCCTCGCTGAACGGGATGCTCAACCAGATCGAACGGGCCTTCCGGGACCGGGCCGCGTCGGAGGCCCGGACCCGCCGTTTCGCCGCGGATGCCTCACATGAGCTGCGCACGCCGCTGGCGTCGATCCGGGGGTTCGCCGAGCTGTACCGGCAGGGGGCGGTACCCCCGGACGAGGTTCCACGCACCCTGCGCCGGATCGAGGACGAAGCCACCCGGATGAGCGGCCTCGTGGAAGACCTGCTCCTGCTCGCACGACTGGACGAGCAGCGTCCGGGCCGGACCGACCCGGTCGACCTCACCGTCCTCGCCGGGGACGCCGTGCACGACGCGCACGGGCTCGACCCGACCCGGCCGGTGCGGTTGATCGGCGTGGCCGGGGCCCGGGGACCGGCCACCGCCATGGTTACCGGGGATGAGGACCGGCTGCGCCAAGTCGTCGCGAATCTCGTGGGCAATGCGGTACGGCACACCCCGACGGGGTCCCCGATCGAGGTAGCGGTC
>JARRQM010000400.1:0-2730 GCA_037381765.1 Kineosporiaceae bacterium | reverse complement strand
CAGCCCGCGCTCAATTGCGTACCGGGTCAACTCCACCCGATTGTGCAACTGCAACTTGGTCAAAGTGTTCTGCACGTGGTTCTGCACGGTCCGGTGCGAGATGGTCAGCCGTTCGGCGATCTGGCGGCTCCCCAACCCCTTCGCCACCAGCCGCAACACCTCGGTTTCCCGTTCGGTGAGTTCCGGGCCCCGGGGACGGTCGTCGACGGCCGGAGCGGTGGCCATCTTCCGGTACTCGCCGAGCACGAGTCCGGCCAGACCCGAGGTGAACACCGCCTCCCCGCGGGCGGTCCGGTGCACCGCGTCGAGCAGCTCATCCCGGGAGGCCGATTTCACCAGGTATCCGGTCGCCCCGGCCTTGACCGCTTCCAACACATCGGTCTGCTCCCCGCTCGCGCTGAGCACGAGTACGTGCACGTCCGGTTGGGCGGCGAGCACCCGCCGGATCACCTCGACCCCGCCGAGGAACGGCAGCTGAAGGTCGACGACAAGGACCTCGGGTCGGGCCGCCGGCGCGCGCCGGAGAGCCTCCTGCCCGTCCCCCGCGGTGGCGACGATGTCGAACCCGGCCTCGCCGAGGTCGCGGGCCACCGCCTCACGCCACATCGGATGATCGTCAACCACCATCACCCGGGTCATCTCCGCCCCCTCGGAACCCGCATCTCCACCTCGGTGCCCTGGTCCGGCCCGCTCACCACCAGGACGGTGCCGCCCACGGCAGCGATCCTGCCACGGATCGACACCAAGACACCGAGCCGTCCGGCGTCCGCGGCTTCCGCCAACCGTCCCGGGGGAATACCCACACCGTCATCGCGGACCGTCACGACCACCACCTCGCCCTCGTCCTCGACGAGAACCCAGGCCCGGGCCCCCTCCCCGGCATGCCGCCGCACATTGTCCAGGGCCGCCGACACGGCACCGACCACCGCGGCGGACACCGCACCCGGCAACGGTACGGAACCGGCCGGTCCCGCCACGGACACCCGATCCCCGCTGAGGCTCCCGAGTTCGGCGAGCACATCGTGCACCCCGTTCTCGTGGTCGTCCCGGGTCCCGACCACCGCCCCGGACGAGACCAAGGCCCGCAACCGCACCTCTTCCTCCCCGGCGAGCCGGCCCAGCTCGGCCACCTCCCCGCCGAGCTCACCGGCCCGGCGCTTGATAAAGGCCAGCACCTGAAGCACCGAATCGTGGATCCCCCCGGCGAGACGCTCCCGTTCCCGGGTCGCCGCGTCCAAGGCGACCGCCCGGGCCAGCTCGCTGCGCGCGGCACGGAACATCTCGACCGCGTATCCGACGACCAGCCCGGTGAGCACGAGCAACACGATGTTGTAGACCGTCCCGACGGTCGGCTGCCAGGCGATCTCGACGAGGTCGGCGAACACGACCACCCCTGCCGCGAACAGCCCCGCAGCCCGCCCCCGCCATACCGCCCAGCCGAGCACCGGGGCGGCAGCCCACATACTCGGCAGGGTCTGGGTCCCGGAGATGATCTGCTCCGGATCGTCCACGAGTCGGGTACACACCACCGCGATGAAGACGAGGACGAGATCGGCGACGACGAGAGACGCCGGAGGTGGCCGCAACACGAGCAGGACGACGGTCCAGACGGCCATCACGACGAGAACCGTCCACCCCAGCCACGGCCGCACCGCATCGTCCTGGACCATCGCGAAGCGGACCACCGCGTAGATCAGGGCCCCCACCCGGAACCACCCGACCGCCCGCCACAGCCGCGGCTCATCCCACGGCAGGGACGAAGACCCCGCCCTCATCGGGTCCGCCCCCACGGCCCCGCCGTTCACGCCGGTTCCTGTCCCCCGGACCGCCCCTCCGAACCGGACCCGGCGTCGCCGGACTCCCCGGCCGACACCCCACCGGCCCCGGCCTCACCCGACCCGGCGTCGCCGGACTCCCCGGCCGGTACCCCACCGGACCCTGCTTCACCGGACCCTGCTTCACCGGACCCGGCCTCACCGGACTCCCCGGTCTGCCCCCCACCGGACCGGCCCGTCCCACGGGTCCGCCGGGCGCTGGCCATCCGCTCCTTCATGGTGGCCGCGTACACGTCCACGTACTCCTGATCAGACAGAGTCATCAGGGCATACATGATCTCATCCGTGATCGACCGGAGCACCAGCCGGTCACCCTCCATCCCGTCGTAGCGGGAGAAGTCGAGCGGTTCCCCGATGACCACCCCGATCCGGCCGAGCTTCGGAATGACCCGCCCCGGTGGTTGCACCTTGTCGGTGTCGATCATCGCCACGGGCAGCACCGGGACCTTCGCCTCCAGAGCCATCCGGGCCACCCCCGTCTTCCCCCGGTACAGGCGCCCGTCCGGGGAGCGGGTGCCCTCGGGATAGATCCCGAGCAATTCCCCCCGGCGCAACACCCGCAACCCGGTACGCAGGGCCGCCTCAGAGGCCACCCCGCCGGAACGGTCCACCGGAAGCTGGCCCACCCCGCGGAAGAAACCCGCGGTCAGCCACCCCTTCAGGCCGGGGCCGGTGAAGTAGTCCGCCTTCGCAAGGAACGTGACCCGCCGCTGCACCACGAGGGGGAGGAAGAACGAGTCGGAGAACGACAAGTGGTTGCTCGCGAGGATGGCCGCACCGGTTTCGGGCAGGTGCTGCTCCCCGCGCACCCACGGCCGGAACACCGCATGCAGGAGCGGACCGAGGAAGATCCGCTTCAACAGCCAGTAGAACACCATCCACCTCCCGGGACTGA
>JARRQM010000399.1:0-2742 GCA_037381765.1 Kineosporiaceae bacterium | reverse complement strand
CGGTGGTGCGGTCTCGACCCGGCGGGCCCGCAGCAGCAGCCCCTCATCGGGGTCGAGGGCAGCCATCGCGCGGAGTGCCCCGGCAACGTCGTCGGCCCCGCAGTCCCGGGCCGCGGCATCGTCCGCGGCGAGTTCGATGAGCAGCCCGCAGGTCCGCTCGAACCGGGGCGCACCGGAGAACCGGGGCAGGACGGCCGCATTGAGCCGGACCAGCCGGGCGATCCAGCCGTGCCGTCCGCGCAGGTGGGCGAGTTCGTGGGCGATCACCGCCCGCCGCTGGCCGACGCTGAGGGCCTCGCTCAGCCCGGTGGTGAGCAGGATCCGCCCACCGCCGCCGGGCAGGCACACCGCGAGCGGCAGGTCGCTGCGCACGTGCAGGACCTGGACGCGGCCGATCCACTCGCGGTGCCGGGTCGCGGTCGCGGCGAGCAGGGTGAGCGCGGCGTCGCTGCGCCGGTGGTCGGCGCTGAGCGGCTCCGCCCGGGTGAGAATGAGCGAGGCGAGCCCGCCGAAACCGGCCAGCCCGGCCCAGCTTCCGAGGGCCGCGACGAGGACGGCCGTACCGGATTCCGCACCCCCCCGGCCCGACCCCACCGTCTGGACGAGCACCAGGACGAGCGCGACGGCGGGGGCGAGCAGCCCGGCGGCGAAAGCGATGCACCACAGGGTGAGTGCGGTCGCCGGATGCCGGGTGCTCCACCGCGCGGAGCCGAGAACCGTCGGGGCGAGCAGGACCGCGATGACGGTCGTCGCGACGCAGGCGAGCAGGAAGGCCACCGAGGTCACCCCGGAGAGGCCGGAGTGTCGCGGTCCGCGCCGGGGATGCCCGGAACTCCCGGGACGCCGGGGGTGCCGGGAGCGGCGAAGGTGCCGGGGGTGCCGGGGGTGCCGGGGGTGACGGGAGCGGCGAGGGCGCCCGTTCCGGAGGCGGCGGGCAGGGCGCGGCGGAGGAGTTCCACCTCGTGGGGGGCGAGCCGGCCGGTGAACCGCAGCAGGGCTGCGTCCCGGTCGGTGGCGCCGTCCAGGGCCGAGACCATGGCCTCGGCGACGTGGCCGGACTCCGTACGCGCCGGGGTGAACAGGTGTCCGGCCCCCTCCCGGGGCAGGCGATGCACCTGACCCTTCACCCGTAACCGGTCGAGCACGGTGAGCACCGTGGTGAGGGCCGGGGTTCCGGCGCCCGGGTCGACCCGCTGCCGTACCTCACGGGCCGTCAGCGGATCCGTGGCGTCCCAGAGGATGTGCAGTACCGCGGATTCCAGCGCGCCCCGCGAGCGCCGCAACGCCATCGCATCCCTCCTCACCGGGGCCTGCCACCGGGCCGTACCCCACGCACCGCACTCCGATTGACAAAAATTCTACTACTTGTAGAGTTGCCACCCATGATCGACAACGACCTCGTGCAGTGGACCCTCACCGTCGCGTTCACCGCGACTGGTCTGTACAGCCTCGCCCGGGCGGTCTCCGCCGGCAACCGGGACCTCCGGATCGGCTACGCCGCCCACGCGCTGATGAGCGCCGCCATGGTGCTGATGGCCTGGTCCTGGTGGGACCGCCTGCCCGTCACGGTGTACATCGCCGTGTTCGCGCTGGCCACGCTGTGGTACGCGCAGCTGGCCGTACGCAGCCCCGCAGCCGCGGGGGATCGTGACGCCGCCGGACACCACGACGGCCCCGGACTGCTCTGGTACCACGCGGGGATGATGGCCGCGATGGTGTGGATGGCCGTGGTGATGGCCCGAATGGCAGGTTCCGGCGGCGACATGACCGGTTCGGCAACGGCCCCGGCCCCCGCCGGCGGGATGGACGCGGCGACGATGGGGACGATGGGGACGATGGGCGACGCCGCGATGTCCGGCTCCGGTAGCTCCGGGACCGGCGACATGGGCGGAATGTCCGCGGGTGCCATGGACGCGATGGGCCTGTGGAACGAGCCGAGCTGGTCGGTGGCGCTGTCCGCCGCGGTGGTGGCGATGTTCGCCGTCGCGGCCGTCATCTTTGCCGTCAAGGTGGTCCGGGGACGTTCCGGTGGGCACGGGGCGAGCCCCCGGTACCGCGTCGAGGCCGGGATCAACCTGGTCATGGCCGCAGGAATGGCCGGTGCCTTCCTCGCCATGGGCTGATCCCGGGTGCATGCCGGGTGCGCGCCGCGTCCCCTTCCCGCGTCCCGGCAACCGCACGATCCCGGTGGGAACACCCACGAGTCGGGGAGGAACCGGGACCGACAGGCCGTGGTATCCCCCACGGACCGGGCACGACGTGGGCATTCCCGGGGTGCCCGACTCCCCATCGGTACCATCGGCTGACTAGGCTCCGCCGGGAGCCGCGGGGCAGGTCACGGCAGAATTCGCTGTGGCCCGTGGCGGAGATGAGGACGCCGTGTCGACGAACACCCCTGAGGCAGACGGCCCACGCCCGGACCCGGGTTCCGAGACACCGCAAGAGGTCGAGCCCAGGACACCGCCAGCCCACCCGGACACTACGGGCGGGCCCGGCGCGCCGGAACCGGCGTCCCCGGCGGTGGCGCCCCCCGACCCCGAGGACACGCCCGAAGGGGGACCGGCTCCGGAACCGACCCCGGAACCCCCCGCCCCAGGACCGTCTACCTCCGCGGCACCGCCGGCTCCTGCCGCGCCGCCCCGGCAGGAGCCCCCCGCTCCCCCGGCGCCCCCGGCACCCCTGGCCGCCCCGCTCTCCCCGTCCCCCGCTGTACCGCCCGCACCTGCACCAGCAGCCCCTGCC
>JARRQM010000398.1:0-2743 GCA_037381765.1 Kineosporiaceae bacterium | reverse complement strand
GTGCACCCCGACCTCGACTACGTCGTGGTCACCGGTCGGCCCGGTGACGGGGACCGCCCCGCCGACCCGGACCGGTCCCTGATCGCCGAGGCCAGGCTCGGCCACTACGCGCGCGAACTCGGCGAGGACGCCGCGGACCGGGTCGTCGCCCGGGTCCGCGGGTCCGAACTCGTCGGCACGACGTACACCCCGCCGTTCCCGTTCTTCACCGGCCGGGAGAACGCCCACCAGATCCTTGCCGCCGACTACGTGACCACCGAGGACGGCACCGGCATCGTGCACATCGCGCCGGCCTTCGGTGAGGAGGACAAGGTCGTCACCGACGCGGCCGGGATCACCCCGGTCATCCCGGTGGATGTCCAGGGGCGGTTCACCGCCGAGGTCCCGCCGTACGCGGGAATGCAGGTGTTCGACGCGAACAAGCCGATCGTCGCCGACCTCAAGGCGTCCGGGGTGCTGTTCCGGCAGGAGACCTACGACCACCCGTACCCGCACTGCTGGCGGTGCGACAGCCCGCTCATCTACAAGGCCGTCTCCAGCTGGTTCGTCGAGGTCACCCGGTTCCGTGACCGGATGGTGGAGCTGAACGACGAGATCACCTGGGTGCCCGAGCACATCAAGGACGGTTCCTTCGGCAAGTGGCTGGAGAACGCCCGGGACTGGTCGATCAGCCGGAACCGCTACTGGGGCAGCCCGATCCCGGTGTGGAAGTCCGACGATCCGGCCCACCCCCGGACCGACGTGTACGGGTCGTTGGATGAGATCGAGCGGGACTTCGGGGTCCGCCCCACCGACCTGCACCGTCCCCACATCGACGAGTTGACCCGGCCGAACCCTGACGACCCGACCGGGAAATCGACGATGCGCCGGGTGCCGGAAGTACTGGACTGCTGGTTCGAGTCCGGGTCGATGCCATTCGCCCAGGTGCACTACCCGTTCGAGAACCGCGATTGGTTCGAACACCACTACCCGGGTGATTTCATCGTCGAGTACATCGGGCAGACCCGCGGCTGGTTCTACACCATGCACGTGCTCGCCACCGCCCTGTTCGACCGGCCCGCATTCTCGGCCTGCGTCAGCCACGGCATCCTGCTCGGTGACGACGGCCGGAAGATGAGTAAGAGCCTGCGCAACTACCCCGACGTCACCGAGGTCTTCGACCGGGACGGCGCCGACGCGATGCGCTGGTTCCTGATGAGTTCCCCGGTGCTGCGCGGGGGGAACCTCGTCGTCACCGAACAGGGCATCCGCGACGGGGTTCGCCAGGTGCTCCTGCCGTTGTGGAACGTCTGGTACTTCTTCTCCCTGTACGCCAACGCCCTCGGCAGCAACGGGTACCAGGCCGGGTGGAGCACCGCCTCCCCCGACGTGCTTGACCGGTACGTGCTCGCGAAGGTCCACGACCTCGTCGTCGAGGTCACCGGGCAGTTCGACCGGCACGACATCGCCGGTGCGGCCGGCAGCGTCCGCGACTTCCTGGAGATCCTCACCAACTGGTACGTCCGCCGATCCCGGGAACGGTTCTGGGACACCGGGCCCGGGACCGGAGACTCCGGGACGGGTGCGGATGCCGCCGACGCGACCGCCGGGGCCCAACAAGCCTTCGACACCCTGTACACGGTGCTCGACGTGCTCGCCCGGGTGGCCGCGCCGCTGCTCCCGTTGCTCACCGAGGAGATCTGGCGCGGACTCACCGGCGGACGCAGCGTGCACCTCACCGACTGGCCGGATCCGGCCGAGCTACCCGCCGACGACGGTCTGGTCGCCGCGATGGACCGGGCCCGGGAGATCGCCTCCGGTGCTCTCTCCCTACGCAAGGTGCGGGGGGTGCGTACCCGCCAGCCGCTGCCCGAACTCACCGTGGTCACCGGGAACGGAACGGCCCTCGACCCCTTCCTCGGGGTGGTCGCCGACGAGGTGAACGTCAAAGCGGTCCGCCTCGTCGACCCGGAGGATGCGCAGGCCGAACGGCTCGGAGTGAGCCGGCGCCTCGTGGTGAACGCCCGCGCCGCCGGACCCCGGCTCGGCCGCACCGTCCAGGACGTGATCCGGGCCGCGAAGTCCGGTCAGTGGCAGACCGACCCGGACGGTTCCGTCAGCTGCGCCGGGGTCACCTTGGTCGACGGCGAGTACACGATCGAGACCGTCGTGGACGACGCCGAGTCGACGCATCTGGCGGTCGGGGCGTTGCCCGGGGGCGGTTTCGTCGTCCTCGACACCACGGTGACCGCGGAACTGGCCCAGGAAGGTTTGGCCACGGACCTTATCCGGGCCGTCCAGCAGGCCCGCCGTGAGGCGGGACTCGCCGTCGGGGACCGGATCCGGCTCACCGTGCGCGCCTCCGGGGCCGAACCGGTTGCCGCGGTGCAGGCGTACGCCGAGGCGATCCGCGCCGAGACCCTCGCCGTCGACCTCACCGTGGTTGAGGCCGGCCCGGGTGAGGGCGGCGGGGTTTCCGTCGGCGACGGCGCGACCGTGTGGATCGGGGTGGAGCCCGCATGACAGCGACCGATGACGCCGCTCTGCGCGCGGTGTACGCGCAGATCCTGGCCCGGACCCCGGAACATGACCTGGTACCGAGCCTGGACCGGATCCGTGCGCTCACCGACCTGCTCGGCGACCCCCAGCGCAGCTTCCGCACCGTTCAGGTCACTGGGACAAACGGGAAGAACTCGACCACCCGGATGATAGAGCGGCTACTACGCGAGCACGGGCTGCGCACCGGCCGGTTCCCCAGCCCGCA
>JARRQM010000397.1:0-2748 GCA_037381765.1 Kineosporiaceae bacterium | reverse complement strand
GACCCGTCCGGGTCTCCGGGATGGACAGGGCGAAGGTTCCCGACCAGGCGGAGGCCGTCCAGGTGCCCTCCCGGGCCTTGCCCTGGGTGACCGTGACCGTGACCTTGATGGTGTTGGTGACCTTGGTCTCCCCGCACTTGACGAGGTTCACCTTGGCCGAGCCGGAGTACCTGGCACCGTCACGTTTCAGGTTCAGGGTGAAGGCTTCCCCGGCGAGCGACCCGGACAGCCGGACCGGGCACGGGCCCTGCGCGCAGGACGGGGCGAAGGCCCACGGATCCTGTGCCGTCTGTCCCTTCTTCAGGGTGGTCTGTCCTGGTTTCGTCACCGTGAGGGTGGCGGTCCAGGTGCCCTGCAGTCGGGCCTGTTCCAGCGGCGGGGTCCGGGTGGTGACCGTGACCCCGGTCGCCGGATCCGAGCGTTGCCCCTCGGTGATCGCGACGATGTCGTAGGCGTAGGAGGAGCCCGGAGTGAGCGTGGTGTCCCGGTAGGTCAGGGTGCCCGCCGGTACCGTGCCGACGTCGGTGCCGTTCCGGACCACCACGTAGTGGTCCGGTGCCGTTCCCGGGGGCGGTTGCCAGGTGAGTACCGCGGAATCGGTGGACACCTCCGCACTGGTGAACGTTGTCGGGGCGGCCTGCCGGGTGCGCACGGTGAGGTCCGGTGAGGGCTGGGTGCGGGCACCGTCCACCAGGGCGATGACCTCGTAGCGGTAGGAGGTGAGCGGGCGCAGCCCGGAGTCGGTGAACTCCGGTTCCGGACCCGTCTCGGCCACCTGGTGCCCGTCCCGGCGGATCAGGTAACCCTCCGGCTCGGTTCCGGTCGCCGGCCTGGACCAGCTCAGGGACACCGAGGTGCTGGTGTGCTCCGTCGCGGCCAGCTCCACCGGTCCCGGACCTGGCCGCAGCCAGAGGAACCATCCCGCCACTCCGGCGATGAGCATGAGTACCAGTACGGTCGCGCCACCGACGGTCCACCAGGCCCTCCGGCCCGGGGGAACCGGACTTTCCGGGGTCCCCGGGCCCGGGCTCGCGCCGGGCGATCCGGGTAGTGCGGGTTGTCCGGGCAGTGCGGGGAACGCAGGATCCGATGGGTCGTTCGTGACCGCGCCGTGGTCGGACACGCTGTTGGTCCAGGAACCGCTGTGCCAGTAGCGGAACTCGTGCCGTCCGGTCGGGTCCGGACGCCAGCCGGGTGCCGCTGCTTCTGGTTCCGTCATTTCGCTGTTCCCCTGTCCGACCCGGTCCCGTGCTGCGGCCCGGGGATGAAACGTCCCGGCCCGACACCGTACGGGGCGGGCGGCCGGACGATGGCCCCCGGTCCAGGGTAGCGAGCACAGTCAGGGCATGCCGCGCTCGAGGGACGCCCATTCCGTGGGCCCACGGGCGAGATGTCCGAAAACGCATCATCTGCAGGATATAGCAGATACGCTCTGTTTTCCGTCGGAGACGGGTCAGGTCGCCACATGGTGACCGCCCGGGGGCGTTTCCGCGTGGGCTCCCTCTGGGCGCCCCGCGGTGGATCTCAGGAGTGATGCGATGACGGGTGTTCGGAGTTCTCTGGTCCGGCTGTTGTGGGGGGTTCCGCTGGTCGCGGCCCTCGCCGTGGGTACGGCGCCCCCGGGTGGGGAGGTGGGGCTCGCCGGAACCGTCCCGGTGGCCGCGGACATCGTCACCTCACCGGGGCAGTGTCCGGGGGTCCGTACCGTCGACGGCGGTTTCGTCCTCACCGAGAACACGACCTGCAACGTCGTCTGGCGGGACGACGCCACCGTGTTCGATTTGCGGGGGCACATGTTCAAGGGAGAGCTGAGGATCGAGGGGACGGATCAGACCCTGCGCAACGGCACCTTGATCACCGAGCGCGGGCTCTGGAACCGCTCGGCGGACCTGCGGGTCTCTCATCTGCGGGTGCAGCCGCCGACCCCGGGGGGTGGGGGCTCGTTCCTGGTCGAGGCGGGGCATCGCACCCTCGTCGAGTACAGCACCTTCCTCGGGGCCGGGAAGACCGCACTGTCCTTCTACTTCGGCGACGGGGGCACGGTGCGACGGTCGACGTTCCGGGACAACGGCCGGGGGGTGAGCGTCCAGCGGGGCGACGGAGTCGTCATCACCGAGAACCAGTTCATCGGCAACGATGTCGGGATCAACCTCTGGGACGAGGACTTCGCCGGGGTCAACCGGGTGCGGGTGAACCGGAACAGGATCACCGGTAGCCGGATGGCCGGAATCAGTTTGCGGATGCGCTATCACGACCGGCGCCCGCCGGAGTACCGCCCGTTCCAGGACGGGCGGATCGAGGACAACCTTGTTTCGGGCAGCGGCGCGGCTGGCCTGGACGTGACGATGCAATGCGTCACCAAGGACCCGGCGGAGTGTGGTGACTATTCCTCGGTCCAGGTGAACCGGAACACCTTCCGCACGAACGGGTCTGCGCCGACCGATCAGGCGCCGTGGTCGAATGACGGGGTGACCGCCAGGTCCGCATACCTGACGTATGACGGGAAGACCAGCCCTCTCCCGGAGGGGCTTGCCTTCCTCCGGCTGCGCGGCAATGTCGCGGTGCACAACGCTGGTCACGGTTTCGACGTTGTCGGGGTCACCGACGGCGGGCGGAACGTGGCACGCGGGAATGGCGATCCGGAACAGTGCCTCGGTCTCAGCTGTGCCGGCGTGCGCCGGTCGGGCGGTACCGTAGCCCCGGATGGCCCCTCCTCGGGATCCGTTGCCGCGCAGCAGGATCCGGTGG
>JARRQM010000396.1:0-2751 GCA_037381765.1 Kineosporiaceae bacterium | reverse complement strand
GGAGCTCTGCTGCGGCGATGGTTCCTCCGGGCCCGGTCACCTCGCCGCCCCAAAAAAACCACCGGTCCGGCCCGGCCTGGACCGGCAGGTCAGGTTTCGTCCGATCCGGTCGTATCCAGTCACATTTCGGTCAGGTCAGCCGGTACATCGACTCCGGGTAGGTCACGCTCACACCGTTCTCCGCGGTGACGGTGATCGCGTCAGCGGAGAAGGTGACGGTGTACGGGGAATCGTGGTCCACGAACGGGAACGGGGTGTAGGTGACCCGGTGGATCTCCTGGCCGTCCTGAACGGCGACGAAGTACAGGTAGGTCGCCTCGTCGGTGAACGGTCCCGCATCCCGGTGCCGGGTCTGGACGCACCAGCCCTGCATCCCGGACGCGGTCGGATCGGTGTCACAGGTTTCGGCGATGACGGCCAGGGCACGCAGGTCGGCGACCATCCGCCAGCCGATGACGCCGCCCACGCCCAGCAGCATGCCGACGGCGGCGGCCACCACGATCCTGGTTGTCGACCGTCGTGTCGTCATCGGGTGATTCTGCACCGTCCTCGGAAACGCCGCGTCCCCGGTGATCCCGGTCCCTCGGGTCGGGGGCGGACCTGCCGTCCGGGAAGGTCAGAGGGCCGGGTAGTCCATTTCCGGCCGTTTCCCGGTGAGCCAGTCCAGCCAGGCCGCAACCCCGGCGGCGACGTTGGCACGGGCTCGTCCCGGGGCGTCCGCGCGGCGTCCGGCCGCTTCCCGCTGCTCGGTGATGGTCTTGTTGCTCAGCGCCAGCGGGCGGGTTCCGATCGGGGCCCGGCTGGTGAGCCCGACGGTCCACATCGCTGCCGCGGCCGCACCGTGCACGAACGCCTCCACCGGTGACAGGCTCTCCGGGGCACAGTCGAGTCCGGGGGTGCGGACCCGCGCGGTGTACCGGGTGAGGCGGACGAGTTCGCCGGCGAGGTCGGCCTGGCTCCGGTGGCTCCACGGGCCGTCGACGTTCGCCGAGAAGTTCACCCGTCGCATCGCGGAGCCGGTGGGGCGGGTCACGCTGTCAGCAGGCCGGTCCGTGGCGCCGGAGGGCCGGTCCTCGACACCGGAGGGCCGGTCCGGGGTACCGGAGGATCGGGACCCGTCGGCTGACGCCGGGCGGGGACGGAGCAGCCGGCGTCCACGCAGCGCGTCGACGTCCTCACGAGTCACCGGTCGGATGTCTATCGGTGGCATCGGCCTCACCATTCCCGTTCCTGTCCGGATCCTGTCCGGTGCTTCAGCGGCCTCTTGACCGTACGGGCCGCCCCCGACAATCCCGACCCGAGCGGGACCTCCGGTCCTGGTGCGTGGGTTACCCCACCTCTCCCGCAGTCTCGGGCAACCGGGTCGGCGTTCCGCGGATGCCGCCCAACCGGGAACGTGGAGGGGGCGGGGCTACCCCGTGGTCTGCCTCGGTCCGGAGGCTCCGCTCGGTCCGGCGGTCCCGCCGGGCCCGGTGTCGGGCAGCCACGTCGGCTGCACGTGAAATCCGTGCGGGTGCCGCAAACCTCCGGCTCGACCACGTTCCCGATCCGCATCGCCCGGGTCCAGCTCGCGCCGGACGGGGGTGAGACGACGACCTCGGTTGACATGCTGCGTACCAGCACCGAGCTTCACGCTCGGGACCTGTGCCGCGCTGCGGCGACGCTCCCACGCATCCGGGGACGGGCTCGACGGGGATGGTGACCTGCGCCAGGCTGGGCACCGCAACTTCCGATTTCGATCATGTTCCTCGACGAGAGCGATCTTCCGAAGGTCGCTCCACGCCACGACGACACGCCACATCCCGACTCGGACAGATCAGGCCCCCGCGGGTGAACACCAAGCCACGAGGTACTGCGTCATGGACATACCCGCTCGCCTGATCTCGACCACCGCCCTGCCGTTCGCCCGTCGCCTGCTCAGCCACCCGGGGGGTGAGCACCGCACACCGGACGGGCTGCTGGTGGCGATGCCGGTGGCGGACCGTCTACGGGTGCACCACATCGACCGGTTGATGGCAGGGGACGGTGCTCCTGTGGCCGACTTCCCCACGCCGTGGACGACGTGGTTCGGGCACACCGGGCAGTCCGTGTTCCTGCCGGACCTATCCGTGGCGGTGTTCAGCCAGGACGACCGGGTCCGGGCGGTCGATCAGGCCGGGTACGCGCGGTGGGAATGGCCGCACCCGGCGCACCCGTGGCGCCCGGGCAGCGCGGGCGCGGTCGTCGCCAGCCCGGACGGCGCGCGGGTGTGGGCCGTGGTGCCGGGAGTGGACGCGCGGGGCAGCGAAGGCCAGGACCTCGTGGTGCTGTCCGCCGACGACGGGCACCTGCTCGCACGCACCACGCTGCTGGACCGGACAGAGCCGCACCCTTCCCTGACTGTGCACCCCGACGGGAGGCACCTCGGGGTGAACTTCGTCGACCAGGATCACTCCTCCCTGTTCTGGGCGGTGCTGGAGTTCGGGGGCGCGATTCGCACCTGGGCGGTCGAGTGTGACGAGGAGAAAGTGGTCGATGTGCGCGCCGACGGACAGCTCGTGGCCTCGTACAGCCTGCAGGGGTACTTCGTGGCGCAGCGTCGGTTTCCCGACGGCGAGCTCCTGGAAGAGACGGATAACCAGGAGATGCGAGCGCTTCTCGAGGGCGACGGCGAGAACGACGGCGACGGTGAGGACGACGGCGACTACTGGCGGTACACCTGGGAAAGGTCTACGGGCTTCATCGATGACCGGACTGTCCTCGCGGTGCTCC